>JANNSW010000606.1:0-3953 GCA_031403055.1 Hyphomicrobiaceae bacterium
GTTCGCGGCTCTGGGTGAAAAACAGGGGCTGCGATACTCGGACTACACCGTCAATCTGCAGAACGACCCGCTGAAGGAGTACCTCGCGCGCGGCACCCAGATCATTCCCGCCGCGCCAGCCGCCAGGCTTGCGGTCGATCCGGTCGCCTGGTGTACCAGTCATGCTCCGCACTGGTCGCCGCTGACCGTCTGCTACAATCACCTGAACGCGGGCGGCGCCGGCTCGAGCAAGGGTGCCGCGATCGCGCTCGCCAACGCGCGGCATTATCTCGATCTCCTGATCGCGCGTGGCCATTCGATCGACGAGGTCGCGCCACTCCTGCACATGTTCGCCGACGAGCGGCACGACTTCTTCGTCTCGGTCGCCAACATGCGGGCGCTGCGCAAGACCTGGGCCCGCATGATCCGCGACGGCTACGGCGGCACGCGGCACGCGGCATTGGCCCTGAAGACCACCGTCTATGGCCACGGTCAGGAAGCGCTCGCCGAGCCCTTGAACAACCTGGTGCGCATCGCCTTCGGTACGCTCGCCTACGTCCTGGGCGGGGCCTCCTATGTCTATATCGCCTCCTATGACGAGGCCGTCGGCATCCCGGGCGAGGAGACGGTGAAGGCGGCTGTACGGACCCAGCAGATCATCGCCCAGGAGCATGGCTTCACGTCAGCGATCGACCCGCTCGGCGGCTCCTATCTGGTGGAGACGCTGACGCTGCAGATCGAGCGGCAGCTGCGCGAGACGATGGAGCTGATCGCCGGCATGGGCGGCGCGCTCGCGATCATGGAGAACGGCTGGGCGAAGCGCATGATGTCGGAGGGCGTCGCCCGCCGCCAGAAGCTCGTCGACTCCGGCGAGCGGCCCTGGGTCACGGTCAATGTCCAGCGCCAGAAGCCCGACGTGCCCCATACGGCCTTCCGGATCGATGCCGCGACCACCGATCGCCAACTCGCCCGGCTGGCTTCGGTCAAGGCGTCGCGGGATCAGCAGCGGGTTGAGCGCGCACTCGGCGAGGTCGACCGCGCCGCTGCCGAGGACCGCAACAGCATGGAGCCGGTGCTGGAGGCCGTCCGTGCCTACGCGACCGTCGGCGAGATTGTCGAGGTCTGGAAGAATCGTTTCGGCGAGTTCAAACCGTCGACGGAGTTCTGAGCGATGGCGATGATCTATCTCACCCCTCATCCGGCCGGCTTTCAGCCGGCCACCTTCTCCCCAAGGGAGAAGGCGCACCTCTATCACCCCCTCTCCCTTTGGGGAGAGGGACGGGGTGAGGGGTCGAGTGGGGAGCGGCTCCCAGGCATGGTCTTCCAGAGGTCAGCGTGATGGGAGCCGCCGTCGATCCATTCACCATGGTGATCCTGCGCCGCCGGTTCGAGGCGATCATCCGCGAGATGGTGAACGCGCTGCTCAAGTCCGGCCGCTCGGGCGTGCTCAACACGGCGCTCGACTTCTCCTGCTCGCTGACGGACGCGAAGTTCCAGTCGGTCTCGGTTGCGCTCGGCCTGCCGGTGCATGTGGGCGCGATCGACCTGATCCCGCGTGCGGTCGCGGCCAAGCACGGCGACAGCGTCCGGCCCGGCGACTGCTTCGTCAACAACAGCGGCTATCTCGGCAACACCCACTGTGCCGACTTCACGCTCTGCGCGCCGGTCTTTCACGACGGCCGGCTCGCCTTCTACACGATCGCGCGGGCCCATCTGGGCGACATGGGCTTCCCGATTCCCTCGACCTACAATCCGGCCGCCCGCGACGTCTACGAGGAAGGGCTGATGCTGCCGTGCGTGCGGATCCAGCGCGATTGGCAGGACGAGCCGGCTGTCGTCGACATCTGCAAGGCGAACATCCGCGCCCCCGAGCAGTTCTACGGCGACTATCTCGCCTGCCTCGCGGCGGTTCGGACCGGCGAGCGGCGCTTGGCCGAGCTCTGCACCCGTTTCGGCGCGGATGTGATCGAGCGCTTCCTCGACGGCTATCAGGATCATGCCGAGCGGATGGCGGCAGACGCGATCTCGCGGCTCCCCAAGGGCCGGATCACCCGGTCGGTGCTCTATGACTCCGAGCTCGCCGCCTATCCCGATGGCATTCCGGTAACGGCAACCCTCGACGTCGATCCCACAGCCGGGCGGGTCATGATCGACCTCACGGCGAACGTCGACAACCTGCCGCTCGGCATCAACATGACCGAGAGCACGGTGCTCGCCTGCTGCCGGATGGGCACCTGCAATGTGCTCGGGCCGGACGTGCCACGTGCGGCCGGCGCCTTCCGGCGGATCGAAGTGCGGATGCGCGACGGCTCGGCGGTGGGGCGACCGCGCTTTCCGGCGGCAACGTCGGCGGCGACCACCAATCTCTGCCACCTGCTCGCCTCCCACATCCAGGCGCTCTATGCGGAGCTGAGCGAGGGCGCCGGCTCCGCCTACGGCTCGGTCGGGCTGCCCGGCTCCTGTCCCGTCGTCAGCGGCAAGGACCCGCGGCGCGGCGGCCGCGCCTTCGTCAACCAGATCATCATGGGCTATTGGGGCGGACCGGCGGTTTCAGGTCATGATGGCTGGCTCACCTACGGCAGCGCCGCGAGCCAGGGGATTCTCTGGCAATCGAGCGTCGAGATTGTCGAGCAGCAGCAGCCGATCCTGATCGAGGAGCTCTCGATCCGGGAGGATTCCGGTGGTGCTGGACAATGGCAGGGCGGTCCGGGCTCACGCGTCGTGTTCCGGCCGCGCTTCGGGCCGATTCGCTTCGCAATCAATGCGGCGGCCCACGAGCATCCGCCGCAAGGCGTGCGTGGCGGCAGTCCCGGTGCGCCGACCCGCATCTGGAAGATCGATCACGACGGCACCCGCACCGATCTCGGCATCACCATCGACGTGACGCTCGAGCCCGGCGAGCGGCTGATGTCGGAGGCCTGCGGTGGCGGTGGCTATGGCGATCCTGCCCGGCGTTCGAGGGGCGCGATAGCACGTGACCTCGCCGAGGAATGGATCACGCCCAAGCGTGCTGCTGCCGTGTACCGCGGGGAGAAAGGCTAGATGGGCCGCGAGATCGCGATCGACGTCGGCGGCACCTTCACCGATCTGGTGCTGAGGCTCGCCGGCGGCGAGATCCGCGCCTACAAGGCGCCGACCACGCCCGGCCGCATCATGGACGGCGTCTTCGACGGGCTCGACCAGATTGCGGGCGATCTGGCGAGCGACCGGCGCGAGCTGCTCGAGAGCCTCGATCGCTTCGCCTTCGGCACGACGGCGGCGACCAACGCCATTCTGGAAGGCAAGGCGGCGCGCACCGGGCTCCTCGTCACGCGCGGTTTTCGCGAGACCCTCAACGTGCGCGAGGGAGGCAAGTCCGACACCTACAACATCGCGCTCGATTTTCCCCCGCCCTACATCCCCCGCGCGCTGACACTCGAGGTCGACGAGCGCATCAATGCCGAAGGCGGCATCGAGCGCCCGCTCGATGAGCGCTCCGTCGCCATGGCCGTCGAGCGGCTGCGCGCGGAGAAGGTCGAGGCGATCGCCGTGTCGCTGCTGTGGTCGATCGCCAACCCGGTCCACGAGCTGCGGGTCGGCGAGCTGATCGCCGCGCATTGGCCGGACGTGCCGGTCAGCCTCGGCCACCTGGTCAACCCATGCATCCGCGAGTACCGGCGCATGTCCGCAACGGCGCTGGATGCCTCGCTGAAGCCGATCGTCGCGCGCGGGGTCGCCGAGCTGAAGCAGCGCCTGGCCGAAGGTGGTTTCAGGGGCTCGCTGACCTATGTGACGTCGAGCGGCGGCCAGACCTCGGCCGAGGATATCGTCGCCAAGCCCGTCTATCTGTGCTTCTCGGGACCGGCCGCGGCACCCGAGGCCAGCCGCCGCTTCGCCGAGCGCGAGGGCGATACGGCAGGCAACATCATCACCGTCGACATGGGCGGCACCAGCTTCGACGTCAGCATCACCTCGGACTGGCATGTGCCGCTCCA
>JANNSW010000607.1:0-1759 GCA_031403055.1 Hyphomicrobiaceae bacterium
TACCTGGGAGCATGGCCCAAGGCGCAATTCCTCGACATGCTGCGCGACGGGCGCGACGTGCTGGCGAGCCAGCTCAACACGGGCGCGTTCGAAGCGACACCCGCCGGCATTGCCCAATCCTGGGCCAAGACCCACAGACGCTTCGAGGACATGGCGGCAGCCCACCCCCGCCAATTCCGACTGGTGCGCTACGAGGACTTGACGCAAGAGCCCGATCTGGAGCTGCGCGCGCTGTGCGAGTTCCTGCATCTGCCGTTCGATGAATCGATGTTGCGTCACAACGAGTTGGATCTGAGCGTGTTCAAGGTCAGTCATCTCTCGGGCGAGCGGATTGCACGCTCGATCGACACCAGCAAGATCGGGCGCTGGAAGCGGGACCTATCGGAAGCCCAGATCGCGGAGTTCATGGCCGGAGCGGGCGATGCGCTGCGCCGCTTCGGCTACGTCTGATCGAGCGCCCCGGCGCCCGCCCAATCTCGACAGCTGCCGCCAAGGAGACAACCTTGCTCACCGACAAACGCGAGATCGAGATCATCTCCCGCGCCAAACAGAAGAACGTGCGCGATCCCGGCCGTTCGCGCGACCACTTCCACAACATCCGCCGCGACTTCTTCGATGGTTTGGTCCTCGACGGCAGCTACATCGACCTCGGGCCTGGTCAGTACGATTTCGGCGAGATCGTGCGCGAGGATGGTGGGTGCTGCATGGGGGTCGACTTCGATCCAGCGGTGATCGAGCTTGGCCATCACAAAGGCTTCCGCGCTATCGAGCGCAATCTTCAGCATCTGGCGAAAGAGCCGCTCGAGGAGACATTCGATGGCGTCTTCAACAAGTTCGCGTTGAACGCCTTCTGGTGCTGGGACGACGAGGGCGCGCACCGGGCGCTGATCGAGGCGACGATAGCGCTCGCCCGGCCGGGCGCGTGGTGCTGGATCGCCCCCTGGAACGGCCCGCCCAAGTCCGTGACGCTCGATGGTGCCGCCATCGGCCGGACGCTCGAGTTGCAGCGCTTGGTGTTCGAGCAGCATGGGTTCAGCACCATTGCACTCACCGACGCACTGTCGCGTCGCTATGGCGTGCACGGAACTGTCGCCAACAATGTCGTGTTCATCCGCAATCTGACCCACAAGCCGATGGCGGAGCAAGCGGGGGGCCTGCGCTCCAAGCTCGGCAAGGTGCTCGGGACATGATGGAGCAGCCAGAGGCGGCTAGCGACGACGAGCTTTCGCCCCATCGCGGGGCCTATTTTCCGCGCCGGCTCGTGACTGAGCTCTACGAGCTTATGAAATCACGATCCGACTTGTTCGAGGTCATCACCTATCGGGACCTCGACTGGGTCGAGGGTGACGACGCCGAGGCCTTCTATCCGGGCGAGATGAAGGCTTGGACCGCCTCGCTCGCCAAGGGACGCCGCGACAGAGACAAGATCCATGTCCTGATCCAGTACGATGTCGACAGCCAGCCACAGCGGACCATGGGACTGCTCGCCGATCCCGCCCATCGCGGTGTGCCGGCGAACGTGATGCTGTTCAATCGCCGGATCGACCGCAGGCTGCTGTCGCGGACGGGAGAGCTTTCGTTCACCGACTATGGCATCGACGATGCACTGTTGCGCCAGCTCGAGGGCGAAGGCTTCGTCGTCGGCTACCATGTCAATGCCCACGAGCAAGCGCTGTTCGATCTGCCACGTGCCCACGATATTTTTTTAGCCGATCTCGCGGCGTTGCGGACCCGCTTCGGCATCCGCTTCGTTTCGGCC
>JANNSW010000608.1:0-10989 GCA_031403055.1 Hyphomicrobiaceae bacterium
CAAATTCTCGTCCACCCGATCGAGAAACCCGGTGGTGGAGAGCCAGGGCTGGTCGGGGCCGACCAGCAGCGCCAGGTCCTTGGTCATGGCGCCGGCTTCGACCGTGTCGACGCAGACCATCTCCAGCGTATCGGCGAACCTATCGAGCGCGGCATTGCCATCGAGCTTGGCGCGATGCTTCAAGCCGCGCGTCCAGGCAAAGATCGAGGCGATCGAGTTGGTCGAGGTCTCCTTGCCCTTCTGATGCTCGCGGAAATGCCGCGTCACCGTGCCGTGCGCGGCTTCCGCCTCCACGATCTTCCCATCGGGCGTCATCAGCACCGAGGTCATCAGCCCGAGCGAGCCGAAGCCTTGCGCGACCAGGTCGGACTGCACGTCGCCGTCATAGTTCTTGCAGGCCCAGACATAGCCGCCCGACCATTTCATCGCGGAGGCGACCAGATCGTCGATCAGCCGGTGCTCGTAGGTGATCTTGCGCTGCTCGAACTCGGTCCTGAACTCCGCTTCGTAGACTTCCTGGAAGATATCCTTGAAGCGGCCGTCATAGGCTTTGAGGATGGTGTTCTTGGTCGAGAGGTAGACCGGGAAATTGCGGTTGAGGCCGTAGTTGAGGGAGGCCCGCGCGAACTCCCGGATCGACTCGTCGAGGTTGTACATGGCGAGCGCGACGCCAGCGCCCGGCGCCTTGTACACCTCCTTCTCGATCACCTTGCCGTCCTCGCCGACAAACTTGATGGTGAGGGTGCCCTTGCCGGGGAATTTGAAGTCGGTCGCGCGGTACTGGTCGCCGAACGCGTGGCGCCCGATGATGATGGGCTTCGTCCAGCCGGGCACGAGGCGGGGCACGTTCCGGCAGATGATCGGCTCGCGGAAGATGACGCCACCGAGGATATTCCGGATCGTGCCGTTCGGGCTCTTCCACATCTCCTTCAACCCGAACTCCTTCACCCGCGCCTCGTCGGGCGTGATGGTCGCGCATTTGACGCCGACGCCGTGCTTTCGAATCGCGTTCGCCGCATCGATCGTCACCTGGTCGCCGGTCTGGTCGCGGGCTTCGATCCCGAGATCGTAATATTCGAGCGCCACGTCCAGATAGGGATGGATCAGCTTCTGCTTGATCAGGCGCCAGATGATGCGCGTCATCTCGTCGCCGTCGAGCTCGACGACCGGATTGGCGACCTTGATCTTCTGCATGGGTGCCTCTGGAGTGCTGGGGTGCCGCGGGGTCAGACCCCTTCGCCGCGGCGCTTCGGACCTCGTTTCGACACCTGCCGAAGGGGTCTGACCCCGCGGGTCTCTTTACCCGAGCCCCTGCTGCAGCGCAAACGGGCGGCCTCCGTAGCCGTCATATTTCCCCTGGCGCTTCGGCGCTCGGAACGCTAGCCTATGGCTTCCGCCGCAATGGGGTGTCGTCTGGGGGGCCGGCATTCTCAGCAGGAGCAATGCTGCGAAGCAGGTGGGTTTGGCTTCAAAGGGCACAGGAGAGACTCGTATGGCGTTCACTGTGATGGCGAATGACACTATCCTCGTCGGGATCATCGACATCTCCCCCGGCATCGGTATCGTAAACCTGGATGCTTTCGTCACCGGGCCCGACAGCGGCATCTTGCTTCAGAATTTGACGACGAACGTCGCCTGGAAGCTCACGATCAACGGCATCGTCGTCGGTCAACTCGACGACGGCATCACGATTGCCGATCCGCCGCCGTTGCCGACACCGGTGCTCGTGTCCTCGGTCACGATCGGCGTCGAGGGCGAGGTGGGCGGAGTGCGCTCCGGCATCTATGCAGCACACGCGACCAATGTGACGAACGCCGGCTTCGTTTCGGGCGGTGACGGCATCTATCAGGACGGCTCGGGAAATTTCGCGATCTCCAACGCGACGACCGGCACGATCGATGGCTTCGGCAATTCCGGCATCTTCCTCGACATCGGCGCCACCGGTACCCATACGATCACCAATGCCGGCATTCTCCGGGGAGCCGTTTTTTCCATCGGATCCGATAGCACGTCTGGCACCAACAAGATCACAAACTCAGGGGCCTTGATTGGGGATCTGTCCTTCCTCGGCAGCTCGGATTCGATCACCAACTCCGGCAAGGGCAAGAACGGCATCTTCGGCGACATCCTCCTCGGCGATGGCATCAACTCCGTCACCAACTCGGGCATGATCGGCAGCAAGGACGGCGTGCTCATCGTTGGTGGCACGATCTTCGGCGGTGCGGCAGCAGACACCGTCACGAACTCCGGCACGATCTTTGGTGATGTGGCGCTCGACGCGGGTACCAACACGGTTTCCAACACTGGGCTCATTGTCGGGGGTGTTGTTCTACTCGAAGGCGCCGACAAGTTCACCAATGCGGGCAAAGGCGTGATCAAGGGCGATGTCGACGTCGGCAATGGCCTAGATATCGTAACAAACTCAGGCATCATCGAGGGCTTTGTCGACCTTGGCGACGGCGCCAACACCTTCACGAACTCGAAGACGATCGTCGGCAACGTCACCAGCGGATCCGGTGGCGATACGATCACGAACTCCGGTGTTCTGGGCATGTTCGTCGATCCGGACACAGGCGAGCTCGCCGTCACAGGGCCAGCGGACATCGCGCTCAGCACCGGCGCAGGTGCCGACAAGGTGACGATCACCGGCAAGGTCTTCGGCATCATCGATCTGGGTGATGGCGCCGATACGCTCGTTGGCGGCAACAATACGGAGCTCGTCCTCGACAGCAAGGGCGCGGACGATCTCAAGCTCGGCGGCGGTAACGACGTCTATGTGGCCGCGCTACCGGTGGCGATCCCGCTGCTAGGGGACGGAAACGACAAGATCGATGGAGGACTCGGCCTCGAAGACGAGTACGACGCGAGCTTTGCGTCGGCGAGCGTTGTAATCAATCTCGACACTGCTGCCCATACCAACACGATTCCTCTGGTGGATGTGACAGTCGCCTTCTCGACGGCCTATGGCGTCGAGGTGAGCGGCTCGGCGACGGGCGCAACCAAGGACGTCGTCACCGGCATCGAGTGGGCGAGCGGTGGTGCCGGCGACGATCTGATCTTCGGCAATGCTTCCGCCAACCGGCTTCAGGGCAATGCCGGGACCGACACGCTCTTCGGCTATGCCGGCAACGACACGCTCGAGGGTGGCGATGACGCCGATAACCTCACCGGAGGCCTCGGCAAGGACGTTCTCGATGCAGGCTTGGGTGACAATGCGATCGATACGTTCTATTATGGCGCGCTACTCGACAGCACGACCAAGGTTGCCGGCCGCGATGTGATCTGGAATTTCGACGACGGGGTCATTAGTGGCTTCGGTGACCAGTTCGACCTGACCGGGCTCGAGGCCGTAGTTGGTGGAATCACCTTCACCTATCTCGGCGAGAACGTGAACTGGGCGGGTGGAGCGAACCTGCGCGTGCTCTACACGGCCCAGGGCTCGCTGCTGCAGGGCGATATCACCGGCGACTTCAAGGCCGACTTCTCGATGCTGATCGCTGGCGTGCAGGTCGACCTCGACGCTGGCAATTTCGTGCTGTGACGCACGGTGGCTGGGCTGACCCCGGCCGTCCGCCGGTCGAAGCCCAGCGCAGTTCATGCTGGGCTGCGCGAAGAGCTCATGTAGGCTGGCGCTGAGGCCGGCCCTTTGCCGGCAGAAGCCCAGCGCGACGATGCTGGGCTTCGCGAAGGGCTCATGTAGGCTGGCGCTGAGGCCGGCCCTTTGCCGGTCAAAGCCCAGCGCGACGATGCTGGGCTTCGCGGAAGGCTCAGCCCAGCCTACACAAGACCGAGCCTGGAGAGGCGTTTGACGATCACCATCATCGACGGCGAGCCGACGCTGCAGGCGGACGGCCTGCGCGTCATCGATATCGTGCGCGCCGCCTACGAGCAGGGGCTGGCGGCGGGCGACGCGCTCGGCGAGCCCGCGATCGGGCGGGCGGGGCTGGAAGCAGCCGTCAACTACTGCGCCGACCGGGCCTGCGACCAGGACGGCGCCCATTGCCGGGGCTGCCGGTTGCGCTCCGAGGCGATGGGACTTGCGACCCTCGATGATTTCTGCCGCCAGCTCTCGCATATCAGCTTCGAGGCCAGCGGGCTCGAGCTGACGCCAGGGGGGGCAGGCGGCGAGGCGACCTTCGCATCCCTCGATCAGCTGGCCAAGACCTGGCAGGGCGAGGAGGTCTACTATCTGGCGCGCCGCGTCCACCGCCGCATGCACAAGGAGCGCGAGCCGCGCCCCAAGCAGCCCGGCGGCAGCGGGGGCGAGGCCGTGCCCGTGGTGCTGCTGATTGCCCCGCAGATGGCCGACAACATCGGCATGGTCGCGCGCGCCATGGCGAACTTCGGTCTCGAGGAGCTGCGCCTCGTCGCGCCCCGCGATGGCTGGCCCAACCAGAAGGCGCGCGCGGCCGCGTCGGGCGCCAATTTCGTGATCGACGGGGCGGCAGCCCACGCGACCACCGAGGCCGCCATCGGCGACCTGCATTGGATCTGCGCGACCACCGCCCGCCAGCGGTTCATGGCCAAGCCCGTGATGACACCCGCCGAGGCCGCCGCCGAGATGGGCCGCCGGATCGCGGCAGGCCAACGCGTCGGCATGCTGTTTGGAGCCGAGCGCCAGGGGCTCGAGAACGACGACATCGCGCTCGCCGACGCGATCGTGATGGCCCCCGTCAATCCGCGCTTTGCCAGCCTCAATCTCGCCCAGGCAGTGCTGTTGATGGGTTATGAATGGATGAAGGAGAGCGAGCGCGGCACGCTCGGGCGTGTTACCACGTTCGAGGCGCCGCGCGAGAGCGGGCTGGTGATGAAGGGCTCGCTGCCGGCAACGAAAGAGCAGTTGATCGGCTTCTTCGGGCATCTGGAGAGCGAGCTGGACAAAGCAGGGTTCCTGAAGCCGCCGGACCGGGCGGCCGTGATGATCCGCAACATCCGCACCATGTTCGAGCGGATGGGGGCGACCGACCAGGAGGTCCGGACCTTGCGGGGAATCGTCGCAGCACTGAGCGGCGCCCACAGACGCCGGGGGATGGAGCCTTAGTTCCGCCTGGATTCCCCGTTTGCCAAGGGGCTCGCATTTGCTAGCGTTCAGACGACATGTGACAAGGGGCTGGGTGATGTCGATGAGGACCACGAGGACGCTGCAGGCGCTCGGCGCCGCCGCGGCGCTGGCGGCAATGGCTGCAACGGCGTCGCCGGCGCAAACGGCCGAGCTGAGCGAGAAGTCGGTGCAGACATTGCTCGACTACGCCTGGGCGGTGCTGCCCGACAAATTCACCACGCCGACCGGCAAGGTGATCGCAGTCGACAAGAAGAAGCGCGAATCGGTTGCGATCCCGATCGAGGTCGCACGCGAGGTGATCACGGTGGCGCGGCTCTCGGCCCACGCCCAGATCTGCAAGCTGCAGGACGCCCAGATCGCCAACTACCGCACCATGATGAAGGTCGAGGAAGCCAAGAAGAGCTGGTCCGACCAACAGCTGCTCTATATCTCCCAGCTCCACCTGTTCACGGTGATGTGGCTGACCGGCAACGTCAAGATCGAGGAGAAGGAAGGCGAGAACGTCGTCGTCGTCGACGAGGGCGGCGGAGCCGGCAAGGAGCAGACCTGCACCGACGAGCAGAAGAAGAAGGTCGAGGAGCAGATCGTCGCCTATTTCAAGGCCCACGAGAAAACGAATTGATTGAGTGGGGGAGTAGGCAGTAGCGAATAGGGAATAGGGAAAAAACCTTGTTCGCTACTCCCTACTCCCTACTGCCTACTGCCTACTGCCTACTCTCTCATCTTCCTTCCCGCCACCAGGCGAGCGAGACGAGGCCGAGCAGCAGCGCCAGCGCGGCGATCCCGTTGAACACCGGATAGAGCACCACGCCTTTGGTCAGGTAGGCCTTGCGGTCCTCGAGGCCCAGCCAACCCGATCCGTGCATCACGCGAGCGCCCGCGAGCATCGTGACGCGCGGCACATCGACACCGTTGGCAGGATCGGCGCCCGGCCGGCGCGCCGTGAAGAAAGCCCCTCCCCCGGTCGATGCGACCAAGGGTGCGACCGCCTCCCGGCTCGCCACCACCTCCGTCATCTCGCGCGTGCTGGACGTGCCTGCGAGCGCGACCGCCGTCAACTCGCCCGACGCGAGCTTGTAGAAACCCGGCTCGTCCACCTCGATGCTGGTCACGAAGGTGCCCTCAGCTCCCGCTCCCAGCGCAACCTCGCGCTTGAAGCCGTTTGGTCCGATGATCTCGACCGGGGGCACCTCGTCGAGCATGGAACGGCGCTCGATTTTCAGCTTCAAGCCTTCACTGGTGACGAGCAGACGCTCCTCCTCCAGGTCGGGCTCCTTCATCAGCCAGTGCGCCATGCGCCGCAACAGAGCGGTATGGGGACCGCCGCCTTCGAAGCCTCGCGCCCAGAGCCAGGCATGGTCCGACAGCATCAGCGCGACCCGGCCCTTACCCTTGCGGGCGAGCACGACCAGGGGCTTGGCATCGGGTCCCGCCAGCAACACCTGGCCCTCGGGTGGGGCGACGTCGACGACGCGGAACCACCGTCCCCAGCTCGGCACCGCTCCCTCCGAGCCCGGCAGACCACGCGTGACCGGATGTCTGCGGCCGGCCTCGCTCAGGGCCGGTTTGAAGGGCTGCTCGGTGACGGTGCCCGTCGGGCTTGCGGGCAGCACTTGCGACAATGGTGTGTTGTAGATGCTGGTCTCCGACGCATACTCCTCGCCCGCCGCCACCAGCACCGCTCCACCATGCTCCTCGACGTAGCGCGCGACGTTGTCGATGTAGATCGCTGGCAGGATTGCGCGGCGCTGATAGCGGTCGAAGATGATCAGGTCGAACTCCTCGAGCTTCTCCTGGAACAGCTCGCGCGTGGGAAAGGCGATCAGCGACAGCTCGTTGATGGGTGTGCCGTCCTGCTTGTGCGGCGGCCGCAGAATCGTAAAATGGACGAGTTCGACGGCAGCGTCGGACTTCAGCAGATTGCGCCAGGTTCGCTCGCCCGCATGTGGCTCGCCCGAGACCAGCAGCACCCGCAGGTTCTCGCGCACGGCTTCCGCCGCCAGCACTACCCGATTGTTCGCCTCCGTCAGCTCACCGGCTACGGCCTCCAGCTCGACCTCGACCACGTTCATGCCGGCATGGGGAAAGTTGAGCGGCACCTCGAGGGGAGCCCCGACCGCGACGGTCGTCTCGATATCGGGCTCGCCTTCGCGCCGGATGACGATGCGCGCGGGCGCTTTGGCTGCCGCGGCTTCCCCCTTCGACTCGACGCGGATCTCAGCCGTCGCCGAGCCATTGAGAATGCCGAAGCGCGGAGCTTTGACAATGGCGATGCGGCGATCGAACTCGCCCTGCGCTCCCGTCAGCAGCACATGCACCGGAGCGTCGATCCCGAGCGCCGAGCCGGCGGTGGGAACGTCGTGGATCTGGCCGTCGGAGACGACGACGAGCCCGGCCAGGCGGTCGGCGGGTATGCCCGACAGCGTCCGGCCGATCTCGCCGAAGAGCTGCGTGCCGAGCTTGCCATTGCCGGCGCCGGCCCGGATCGTGCGCACCTCGAGATTGGCGATCCGGCCGAGCTTGGCTTCGAGGTCGGCAAGCACGGCTGCCGTCTGGGCGCGCCGTTGGCCGAGCGACTGGCTCATGCTGTCGTCGACCGCAACCAGCGCGATGTTGGGGAGGGCCTCGCGCTCTTCCTCGCGCAAGGTGGGATTGGCGACGGCCGCAACCAGTGCCACAAGGCTGAGCGTCCGCACGAACGCCCCACGCGTCCCGCGCCAGAACAGAAGGCCCGCCACCAGCACGCACGCGACCGCTCCAGCGATCAGCACCGGCCAAGGCACGAGCGGTGATAGCTCAATTGAGAAGTTCAAACCCACTCTCCTCCGGCCAGACGCCTACTGACCCAGCCGCTCCAGCAGCGCTGGGATGTGCACCTGGTCCGCCTTGTAGTTGCCGGTCAGCGCGTACATCACGATGTTGATGCCGACCCGATAGGCCCACTCGCGCTGCTCCTCGCCGCCAGGAATGACCGGGAACACGGCATTGCCGCCTTCATCGATCGCCCAGGCGCCGGCGAAGTCATTGGACGAAACGAGGATCGAGCTCACACCATCGGAATGGCGCGGCCGCCGCGCATCGCTCGCTTGCGACCCCTCCTCGGCCTCCACCCAGAGCGCACCTCCATCGAAGCGGCCGGGAAAGGAGCGCAGCAAGTAGAACGATTTGGTCAGAACATGGTCGGAGGGCACCGGCTCGAGGGCTGGAATGTCGAGGCGCCCGATCAGGCGCTGCAGCGCAACGGCTCCCGGACCGCCCGTCGCATCGAGCGAGGGCAGGTTCTCGTTCAAGTCGCGCGTATCGAAGACGATGAGACCGCCGCCCTTCATGTAGGCGTCGATCCGGGCGAGTGCCGCCTCGCTCGGCTCGCGGGCATCGGCTTGCACCGGCCAATAGAGCACGGGAAAGAAGGCAAGCTCGTCGCGCTCGATATCGACGCCGAGCGGCTCGGCCGGCTCGAAGGCCGTTCGCGCGATCAGCATCTGTCCCAACCCATTGAGGCCGAGCCGGCTCGTCTCGTCGGTCGCGGCATCCCCTGTCAGGACATAGGCGAGCCTGGAGCGAAGCGCCGCTGCCAGTGCGAAACTGTCGTCGACCGGCTGAGTTGGCCGAACGGCTGCGGCCTGGTTTCCACTCGCCTGGGCTGCAACCCTGTCCGGCGTGATGACGAGGCCGGAAACCGCAACAGCCAGCAACACGCCAGCGGCGACAGACCGAGCCCGATTGAACCAGCCAGCCTGCAGAGCCAGCATCGCCAGCACATCCCCGAGCAACAGGGTCAGCGCTGCTGCGAGCCCGAACGATTTCAGCTGCCTTGCCTCGCTCGCGCGATAGCCCGTGCGAATGCTACCCGCTGGCAGCGCTCCGATCGCAGCGAGATTGGAGCTGGCATCGACCACATTGAGGGCAGCGACCTTCCCGGGGGGGCCATAGAGGCCCGGGGGATGCGTTGCATCGGGGCGCACCGACTTCAGGTCGGCGACGGCGATCGGGCGCGCGGCTGGCGGCGGTGGACCAATTCTTCCGTACCCGTCCAGAGCCTCGACCGGTGGCAGCAGAGTGGCTTCCTCGACCGCCGCCAGCGGTGACGCCGCAGCCTCGCCGCGAGTCGCCACGTCGGCGAGACCCGTCAACGCCACCACACGCTGCAGCATCTCGACAAAGAGACCCGACAGCGGCAGGTTCGACCAATCGGAGTTGCCGGTGACGTGGAACAGCACCACCCAGCCGGCCTTGCGCTTCTGTGCCGTCACGAGCGGCGTGCCATCGGCGAGGCGCGCCCACACTTCCGTTTCATCGGACAGCAGTGTCGGATCGGCCAGCACCTGTCGGCTGACCCGCACGTCGTCTGAGATGACGAGGCCGGCGAACGGGCTCGAGGCCTCGAACGGCTGCAGCGGCTGCGGCACACTCCAGGACAGCGCTCCCCCGAGCGTGCGGCCACCAAACCGAAGCGCGACCGGCAGCAGTCCGTCGCCGCCTTGCTCCAGCCGTGGACCGGCAAACCGCACCAGCACGCCGCCCTTGGTCACCCACTCGGCAACCTTGTCTTTGATGTCGCCGGTCATGGTGCCGATATCGGCGAGCATCAGTACGCTGGCGTGCTCGGCCAGGATCGACTCGATCCCTTCGGTGAGGTTCTGATCCTTCGGCTTGATCACTTCGGCAAACGGCTGGATCGCTTTTTCGATGTAGTAGAGCGGTGCCAGCAGCGGCTGCGATTTTTCGGCCGGCTCGCCGCTCAACAGACCGACGCGCTGCCACTGCGAGCGCTGATCGAGCAGGCTGATGCTACCCGCTGAGCGTTCGCCGGCGACTTCAACCCGCGTCACCTGATTGCGAAGTTCGAGCGGTAGTTCGAAGGTGACGGTCGTATCGCGTGCGCCGTCGGCCAATTTGAACGGCGCTTCGCCAAGCCGCTGACTGCGGGCGGACAACGCCTGTACGATGCCGTCGCGCGCCGGGCCGCCGCTGCGGACCACCTTGGCTTCGAGTTTGCCGCTGGCCGAAACGCTGGCGACGACGCCGATCGCCTCTCCTCCGGCCGGGCTTTCTACGACCGCGAATGTGCCGCCGTTGGCCAGAGCTTGCAGTCCGGCCGCGAAGTCGCCGGCCGCTTGATCGTGATCGACGCCATCGGCGAGCCAGACGACGCTCGTCGGTGCCCCCCCTTGCGACGCGAGGCTGGATTGTAACGCGGCGAGCGCCGCCTTGCGGTCGGGCTTGAACGGTTGCGGACTGATGGCGGCGATCGTCGACTTGGCATCGGCGGGAGCCTCGATGCGGGCACTCGGCGTTTTAGCGCTGGCCGCAGTTGCCATCACGACCACGGGACGGTTCTGCGCCTCCGCCTCGCCGATCAGCCGGCCGGCGAGTTTGGCCCGTTCGGTCCAATGACTGCCCGTTGTCCAACCATTGTCGACGGCGATGACGACCGGGCCTGTGCCGGCGAGCTTGCCATCGCGGTTGGGATTGAGCACCGGCTCGGCCAGCGCGAAAATCACAAGCGCTGCCGCCAGCAATCTCAGCAGCAGCAGCCACCACGGTGTCTTGGCCGGCGTCTTCTCGGTGTTTTCGAGTTCGATGAGAATGCGGGTCGGCGGAAATTCGATCTGCTGGGGCTTGGGCGGAACCGCGCGCAGCAGCCAATAGATCAGCGGCAGCGAGGCGAGCGCCGCCAATAGCCACGGATTGAGAAAAGCGAGCGCGCCGAGGCTCATGGCGCCCCGCCTTTCGCGTCAGCCTGCCAGCGGTAGGTGCCGCCGGCGCTGCCCGCCATGCGCATGACGAGCGTCAGTAACGGCTCGGACGCCGGCCGGTCGGTATGATGGACCATGAACGACCAGCCGAAGCGCTGGGCCACTTCTGCGACTGCCGCGCGATGATCCTGGAATTTTTTCTGGTAGGCCTCGCGCAGGCTTTCCGTG
>JANNSW010000609.1:0-3771 GCA_031403055.1 Hyphomicrobiaceae bacterium
AGGCGCGATGGCATTCACTTCGCGCTCGGCTATTGTTTTGCCGGCATCCCGATGGGAACCTATCTCGGGCGCAAGTGCGCGGCATCGATCCTCGGGCGCGCGGAGGCGGCACGAACGGTGTTCTCCGAGCTCGCCTTCCCGACCGTGCCGCTCTACTCCGGCAATCCCTGGTTCGTGCCGCACGTGATGGCCTATTGGGATTGGAAGGACAGCAGATACACCAATGCGGCAAGGGCCGCCTGAAGCGCTTGCCGCTGCGGCAGGGGCGGCGAGCGGCCGGGAGGATCAGACGACCAGATATTGCGATCCAACATCAGCTTTGCTGCAATGATCCGGCATAGGTGGCTCGCCAAGACTAATTGCTAGCTGCCAACTGGGCTCGCCGACACTTAGGACAATCCGAACAATAACCGAATCTTTTTCGCGAGTGGATGCGCCTCGGCGTAGGGTGCAATAGGCGACTTCGCCGTATTGCACCTTCGGCCAGCGTTGCGATCCGGGGTGGTGCAATACGGCCTGAAGAAGGCCCATTGCACCCTACAGATCCCGTGCTCGACTTGACGACAACACGTAGTGGTAATTGTTCGGAGTGTCCTTAGGACAATCCGAACAACAACTGTTCCGTCTTTCCGGACGATCGGACCCCTGGCCTATCGCCAGGGCGGAGATTGATCCGGGATCCAGCGCAAGCAGCGGCGAAGCCGCAACATATCGAGCCTTCGGCGTTTTTCATGCTGGCTCCCGGCTCCGCGCTCCCGCTGGTCGCTTGGCCGGGAAAACGGCTGGGCGGACTGCATACGCTTCAATTGGATTCGTTTATTGTCGTCGGTGTCCTTAGCATGACGGGAGAGTGGCCAATATGGTGGCCGCTCGGGGCAACAGAGCCAATGCCGCAGCGATTGGCATCCCCGCCGGCCGAGGCGCCGGAGGATCAATGGGATGCCTGTCCGCGACACGCGAGGGAGGTCAGCATGGCAGACACTGCAATTGCCGGCACGATGGAGCGAAAAGCTGTCCGGGACGTCAGCCCCAAGGAGCTCCGCTGGGTCGTGTTCGCATCTTCGCTCGGCACGGTGTTCGAGTGGTACGATTTCTATCTCTATGCGACGCTCGCGCCGTTCTTTGCGGTGTTGTTCTTTCCACCGGACAATCCCACGGCCGGCATCCTGGCGGCCTTCACGGCCTATGCCGCGGGTTTCCTCGTTCGCCCGTTCGGCGCGATCTTCTTTGGCCGGCTCGGCGATCTGATCGGGCGCAAGTACACCTTCCTCATCACCATGTTCATCATGGGCATGGCGACCTTCGCGGTCGGGCTGTTGCCCACCTTCGGGCCCTCGACCTTCTTCGGCATCGAGATGCCGGGCATCGGTTGGCTCGCTCCCGGCATCCTGCTGTCGCTGCGCCTGCTCCAGGGCCTGGCGCTGGGCGGCGAGTATGGGGGTGCCGCGACCTATGTGGCCGAGCATACGACCGGCGACCGGCGCGGCTACGCCACCAGCTGGATTCAGACCACGGCGACCGTCGGCTTCTTCCTGTCGCTGATCGTGATCCTGCTCTGCCGCACGCAGATCGATCCCGACTCGTTCAAGGCCTGGGGTTGGCGCATTCCGTTCCTGATCTCGCTCATCCTGCTCGGGTTCTCGCTCTACATCCGGCTGCGCCTCAACGAATCGCCAGTGTTCCAGCAGATGAAGGCCGAGGGCAAAGCCTCCAAGCAACCGCTCAGGGATTCGTTCTTCCGCTACCCCAACAACAAGTACGTCCTGCTCGCACTGCTGGGCGCAACGGCCGGTCAGGGCGTGGTCTGGTACACGGGCCAGTTCTATGCCCTGTTCTTCCTGCTCGGGCCGATGAAGCTCGACTTCACCATCGCCTACCAGATCATCGCCTTCACGCTGATCATCGGGACGCCGTTCTTCCTGGTGTTTGGCTGGCTGTCCGATCGGATCGGCAGGAAACCGATCATCATGCTCGGCTGCCTGTTGGCGATCGGCACGTTCTTCCCGCTGTTCAAAATGCTGGCCGAGACCGTCAATCCCGGCCTCGTCGCCTTCCAGGAGAAGACCACCATCACCGTCAAGGTCGACCCGGCGACCTGCCATTTCCATGTGTTCACCGGGCCTTGGTCGACGTTCTCCGATTGCGACCGCACCAAAGGGCATATCGCCTCGATGGGTCTCAACCATACCGCGGTCGATGCCGCGCCCGGCGAGCCGGAAACCGTGACGATCGGAGCAACGATCATCCCGATCGCGGATTTCGTCGCGCAGAAAGTCGCCGACAAGCTCACGGCGGAGGCGGCGTTGCAGGGCTGGCCCAAGACCGCGGACACGAGCCGGATCGGCTTCGGGTCGGCCGCCTTCTGGAAGGCGGTCCTCATCATCACGATCATGGTCTTCTATGTGACCATGGTTTATGGGCCGATCGCGGCCTACCTGGTCGAGCTGTTCCCGGCCAAGATCCGCTATACCTCGATGTCGCTGCCCTATCATATCGGCAATGGCTGGTTCGGCGGCATGCTGCCCTTGCTCGCAACCGCAATCGTCGCTGCGACCGGCAACATCTACAATGGCCTCTGGTACCCGATCGGGGTCGCAACCATGACCCTCGTCATCGGCATGCTGCTGCTGCACGACACCAAGGGCGTGGAGACCCAGGACGAGGACGCGTAGGCACGCCTGCACTCGACCCTCGCCCATCCAACCAAGCGAAGCCCGCCACCAGGCGGGCTTCGTCGTTGGGGAAACGCACTCAGGACACTCCCAACAATAACCGCACCGTCTTGTCGTCAAGTCGAGGACGGGATCTGTAGGGTGCAATAGGCCTACTTCAGGCCGTATTGCACCACCCCGGATCGCAACGCCAGCCGCAGGTGCAATACGGCGAAGGCGCCTATTGCACCCTACGCCGAGGCCCAACCGCTCGCGAAAAAGTTTCGGTCATTGTTCGGGCTGTCCTCACATCAGCCGTGCCGCATTCGCTCGGCCAGCGCGCGCGTCGCGGCCACGCACTCCTGCGCCGCATGCCAATGGCGCAGGTCGAGCTCGATGTTGAGCACGGGCGCCGCTGGGAAGGTGCAACGGGCGAGGATATCGTCCCAGGGCACCGAGCCCCAGCCGACCGGCAGATGCAGGTCACCATGGCCGTAGGCGAGCCGCTCGCCGTCGGTGTACATGTAGATGTCGTCGGGCCGGCCGAAATTGTCGTGGATGTGCAGATGGCGCGCGACGGGCGCGAGCGCCGTCACCTCCGCGAGCAAATCACCGCCGCGAAAACCCGATTCCAGATGCGCGTGCCCGAAATCGAGGGTGGCGCAAACGTTGGCGTGACCGATTGCGGCGATCTCACGCGCAAGCCGCGACGGGCTCGCGGTATCGAGCTTGCCCCATTCCCAGTCGAACACGTTCTCGACGCAAACCATGATCCCGAGCGGGCGCGCCAGATCGCCGGCGCGATGCAACCAATCGCGCTGACGCAGATAGGCCTCTGCGAGCGCTTCGGCCGAGGTCTTGCGGCAACAGCCGGTGTGGACGACGTAGTGCACCGCGCCCACCGCGGCGGCGGCTTCGAGGCAAGCCTGCATCACCTCGAAATGGCGCGCTGAGCGGAACGTCTCGTCGAAGAAGTTGGCCGGATGCGGACCGTGTACGGTGTAGGCAAGGCTGCGACCGGAGCAGGCCTGCTCGAGCACGCGCATCCGCCCCGCGACCAGCTTTCCCCCCACCACCAGATCGAGGTCGTAGAACGGCAGCTCCGCCGTGTCGGCCCCAA
>JANNSW010000610.1:0-10133 GCA_031403055.1 Hyphomicrobiaceae bacterium
CTTTCCCGGACGATTGGAGCCCCGGCTTCGCCGGGGCGGAGATCGCTCCGGAATCCAGCGCAAAGACGCGGCGAAGCCGCAACATAGTGAGCCTTCGGCACTTCTCATGTTGGATCCCGGCTCTGCGCTCCCGTTGGTCACTTGGCCGGGAAGGCGGTCGGAGATGTACCCTGCCCTCCGAGTCGATTCACTTACTGTTCCAAGTCGCCATAGATGAGATCGTGCATTTCATTGCCGTGCAAATGAGCAACCCTTACGGCGCCGAAGTCGTCCAGGACTACCTCTTCGAGACCTTCGAGCGAATCGGCACGGACCCTGAGGGGTGCGGTGGAAAACTCCGACCGAGCATCACCGACAAACCCGTCAAGTTGCTCTATGTTGGAAAGCATGCGATCGTTCTCGACGACCGGGCTCGGCCTCCCGTAATTATCGCCGTGGTGGGAAACAGACGCAATCTGGCGGAGTTGCTTGCGTCTGAGCCGCGCTTCGACCAGTTGAAGCGTTGAGCGCATCAGCCCACCCACTTCTCCCGCATGGTCACCAGCTCCTCGGCTGCCGTCGGATGGACGGCCATGGTCGCGTCGAAGTCGGCTTTCCTGGCTCCGAGCTTGATGGAAATGCCCAGCAGTTGCGCCATCTCGCCGGCATCGGGTCCCATGATGTGGACGCCGAGCACACGATCGCTCTCAGCATCGACGACGAGCTTCATCAGCATCCTCTCCTGGCGCGGGGTCAGCGTCAGACGCATCGGCCGGAAGCTCGTTTTGTAGATGTCGACCTTGGCGAAGGCCTTGCGCGCTTGGGCCTCGGTCAGGCCGACCGTGCCGAGCTCGGGCGTCGAGAACACGGCGGTCGGAATGTCCTTGCGATCGACGGCGATGGATTTGCCGCCGAACACCGTGTCCGCGAACGCATGGCCCTCGCGGATCGCGACGGGCGTCAGGTTCACGCGGTTCGTCACGTCGCCGACGGCATGGATCGAGGGGACATTCGTTTGCGAGAAGCGGTCGACGACGATGGCGCCGGCCTCGTCCAGCTCGACGCCCGCCCGCTCGAGCCCGAGGCCCTTGGTCTTGGGGCCGCGGCCGATCGCGAACATGACTGCATCCGCCTCGATCGTCCCACCGCCCGTGAGCGTGCCGACCAGACCTCGCGGCGTCTTCTCGATGCCCTCGAACACCTGCCCGCACACGACCTTGATACCGCGTTTCTCGTACTCGGCGTGCAGACCTGTTCGCAGGTCGTCGTCGAAGCCGCGCAGGATCTCTTCGCCGCGGTAGAGCAGTGTCGTCTCGGCGCCGAGCCCGGCGAAGATGCCGGCGAATTCGACAGCGATGTAGCCCCCTCCCGCCACCACGATGCGCTTCGGCAGCTCGGGCAGGTGGAACGCCTCGTTCGAGGTGATGGCGTGCTCGATGCCGGGGAGCTCGGTGTCGACGTTGGGATGCGCGCCCGTCGCGATCAGGATGTGCTTGGCCGAGATCTCCCGCCCGTCCGACATCAGCTTGACCGAGTGCGGTCCCGCGACCACGGCGCGGCTCTCGTAGATGGTGACCCCGCTCGCGATCAGATTCCGCGTATAGATGCCTTCGAGCCGGGCGATCTCCCTGTCCTTCGCCGCCACCAGGACCGACCAGTCGAAGGACGGCTCGCCCACGTTCCAACCGAAGGCCGCCGCATCCTCGAAATCGTCCGCGAAGCGGCTCGCGTAGACGAGGAGCTTCTTGGGCACGCAGCCCCGGATCACACAGGTGCCCCCGACCCGGTACTCTTCCGCGATGGCGACCTTGGCGCCGTGCTTGGCCGCGATCCGCGCCGCCCGAACCCCGCCCGAGCCCGCGCCAATGACGAAGAGGTCGAGGTCATGGGTGGGCATGGTGTGCTCCGCGGCAGCAAGCGTGTTGGGCCCGACCATAGGCCAGGCGGCGCAGCCGCGCCAATTGTGCATCGGCGCCATGTCTGCTCCCGATGCCATGGCCGGCCATGTCGCGGTAGGCTCCAGCGACCGTCATGTGGAGGCCTGCCATGACCGAGCGCATTCTCATCGTCGGTGGCGGGGTGATCGGGGCGGCCATCGCGGCCGAACTCGGCCGGCGCAAGGCCGGCGACATCACCCTGCTCGAGCGTGACCGGCTCGGCTCGGGCACCACTTGGCATTCGGCCGGCAACATCAACTGGAAGCCGAGCCTGTGGCACGACGCTCCGGTGCTGCATGCCTACGAGACGATCGAGCGATTGGAGCGCGAGACCGGCAAGAGCACCGGATGGCTGAAGACCGGCCGCATGTATATCGCAAACTCCGATGACACGCTCGCCCTGTTCCAGGGATTTGCGCGTGCCGCCGAGTCACGCGGCGTCGGGGCGCGCTGGCTCGACCCGGCGGAATCGCGCCGGCTCAATCCACTGATCGACCCGGCCGCCGCCAAGGGGATCTGGCTCAACCCGCTCTCGGGGCGGCTCAATCCGTCCGACCTCACCTGGGTCTATGCGACGGCAGCGCGCAACGCTGGAGTGAGGATCGCCGAGACGACATCCGTATCGCGCCTGGTCCAGCGCAATGGCCGGATCGTGGGGGCAGCGACGACCGATGGGCTGCTCGAGGCGGACCGGGTTGTGGTCGCATCGGGGCTGTGGTCGCGCGCGCTCGTCGAGCCGCTCGGCTTTGCCTTGCCGCAATGGGCCTGCGAGCACATGTATCTGATCGCGGACCTGCCCCAGCGCCTGCCTCGCGAAACGCCATCCTTCGTTGCACCCGACAGTCTCATCTATGGCCGCGAGGAAGTGGGCGGCTTCCTGGTCGGCTTTTTCGATGAGAATGCCAAGACGATCGATCCTGCGCGGATCCCGGCCGAGTTCTCGTTTGCCCTGTTCGATCCCGACTTCGAGAAGATCGCGCCCTATTTCGAGAGTGCCATGCGGCTCTTTCCCGCGCTCGGCGATGCGCCGGTACGCCGCTTCATCAATGGCCCCGAGGCTTTCACCCCCGATGGACTGCCCCTGGTTGGCGTCGTTCCCGGCATCTCGGGGCTCCACGTCGCCTCCGCCATGAACTCGGTCGGCGTCACCTGGTCGGCGATGGCGGCAACTCTGATTGCCGATCAGATCGAGGGCAAGCGGTCGCGGTTCGACGCCGCGGCACTTGCGCCCGACCGCTTCGGCCAGCGAGGACGCGACGAGCCCTGGCTGAAGGGCGCCGTTTCCGCCGTCGTCAGTAGCGGCTATCGTAGCCAGAACCGGTAGCGGCATGCTATCCACAGCGCCCGCTCTGCCGCCCCGGAGCTGCCGTAGTCGTCTGCGAGGGCATGTCGCGTGAGCTACACAATTGGGGACTGTCAGATGCCAAATCTCAAAAACACAATCGTTGCCGGCCTGTTGCTCGCTGCTTCGGCCGCTCCCGCCCTTGCGGCTGATCCCTTCGGTGTCTGGCTGCGCGCCTCGACCGGGACCGAGCTCGAGTTCTACGATTGCGGCGGCAAGCTCTGCGCCAAGGTCGTCAAAGTCACGGATCCTGCCAAGCAGGCCTCCCTCGGCACGGTCGTGATGGATGGCGCCAATAAGACCGGCGACAATGTCTGGAAGGGCGCGCTGACCAGCGAGGGCAAGACCTACAAGGGCATCGTCACCCTTCTCGACGCCAACAGCCTCAAGCTCGAAGGCTGCGCCCTCGGCGGGTTGCTGTGCAAGGGTGATACGCTCTCGCGCGTCGCCGGCAACTGAGGCCTTGGCCGAGCAATGATCCGGCCGGGATGGCAGAGCGCACCCCGGCCGGCGTAGCGGACCACGACCCATCGCGAGGGGATCGGGGGGAGATTGGACCGGGGTCCGTGCCACACTGCGAGTACGGCAGAGGCATCCTGCCGGATCACCTCCTCGTCTGCGATCGCCCGTGAAGGGAGCGGTCTTCTAAGTCTGCAAATGGGGGGCGCGGGCGCGAGCCGCAAGCATCTCCAGGCCCGGCACCCGATCACGATTTCGCGCGCGGATGACCGACCGACGCTCGCCCGACGCTCGAGCCCGCGCTCGCCCTGCTGGAGGCACAATGGCGCGCGAGAACAGCCACTTCCTGGCGTCGAGGAGGACCGCATGCGCATTGTGCTGGCCGCTGTCGTCGCCTTGCTGGTGCTGTCAAATCAGGCGGAGGCCGAGACCAGGCAACTCGCCGGCAGCGAAAGGGGTTTCCAGGATGAGACCGGCGATCGCCAGCGCTCGGTCCAGTTCGGGGCCAATGGCGAGATCTCCGGCAGCGGCGGCTGCAACCGGTTCGCCGGCCGCTACGCGCAGACGGGCGGGAGCCTCGAGATCTCGGGCCTCAGAACCACCCTGATGGCCTGTGCGCCCGAGGTGATGGCACGCGAGGGCGCGCTGATGGCGGCGCTCGAAGCGGCTCGCAAGGTCGAGACCTCCCACCTCGTCCTGAAAATCTACGCCGCCGCCGACGCGCTGCTGCTCGATCTCGTCAGGCGGGATTTCGATTGAGGGCTTCTGTGGGTGCGAGGCGGGAACAGGTCCCCGCCATGTCGCATCAACGGCGTCCCCGGTTGCCTCGCTGGACCAGCCGCCTTGTGCCATTCGGTGTTGGGCCGGGCTCGCTACTGCACTGCAACAGGCATGGTGGAATTCAGTACCGCGTCGCAACGAAGTGCCGTAGTGTCCATTCTCGTTGGTAGCGGTTCCGGGCTCGGGGCGACTGGAACCTGCGGTTTCGGCCCCATTCAAAAAAAGTAGGGAGGCCACGATGGCCCAAACAGCCAAGAACTACGACGGCACACTCGGCGACAAGATCATGGCGCTCGCCGACAAGTCGGGCTTCCGGATCAAAGGCAAGGAGAACAAGAAGCGGGCCGGCACCAGAGCCTACCAGGTCAAGGATGGCCACGGCAAGAAATGGGAAGTCGAAATCCGCTCGCTCCTGCCCGATACCAACTGAGCAATAACCCGACGACGGATCAGTCGCATCTGCGCCCGGCAAGGGCGCAGATCGACCCTGGGTGTTTGCAGGGCGTGAGCGTCACCAACTCACTGAGCTCACAAGCTTGCCACATCAATAGATTGCCGGCCGCCCCGCCATTCGCCACCCCGCACCCCTCCCATGCGCATGCCCCGTTTGCCCCACGCCTTCCACGCGCTATGCTGGTAGGCGAAGCCTGGGGCAAGCGCGCCCTGATGCCTGCGCCGAACGAGAGGACACCATGGACAAGACCGCCCGTAACTATCCGCTCGAGGACATCGACCGCGAGTGCATGTTCCATCCGGTGACGTCGATCGCCGACCATCTGAAGAAGGGGCCGCTGATCGTCTCGAACGCGAGCGGCGTGCGCATGAAGGACCAGACCGGGCGCGACCTGATCGATTGTGGTGCCGGCCTCTGGTGCGTCAACATCGGCTATGGCCGGCCCGAGATGGCCGAGGTGGCCAAGAAGGCGGTCGAGGATCTCGCCTACTTCCACATCTTCGGGGGCGCCTCCAACGAGCCGATCATCCGCCTTGCCGAAAAAGTGCTCGACCTCTTCCACACCAAGGCGAGCGCACCGCACCTCTCCAAAGTCTTCTTCGGCCAGGGCGGGTCGGATGCCAACGACACCAACTACAAGCTGGTGCGCTATTTCAATAATTTGCGCGGGCGGCCGGAGAAGAAGAAGTTCATCTCGCGCGAGGGCGCCTATCACGGCCTGACCTACGCGTCGGCGAGCCTCACCGGCATCCCCGCCTACCATAAGGCCTGGGACATCCCGATTCCGGGCGTGTTCCACACCTCCTGCCCCCACTTCTACCGCTTCGGTAAGGCGGGCGAGAGCGAGGACCAGTTCACCAACCGCATGATCGCCGAGATCGAGGCCCTGATCGCGCGCGAGGGCCCCGAGACCATCGCCGCCTTCATCGCCGAGCCAGTGATGGGCACCGGCGGCGTGCTGATGCCGCCGAAGGGCTATTTCGAGCGCCTGCAGCCGATCCTGCAAAAGCACGACATCCTTTTCATCGTCGACGAGGTCATTACCGGCTTCGGCCGTCTCGGCCACTGGTTCGCGACCGGGGGCATGCACTTGAAGCCCGACATCGTGACGCTCGCCAAAGGCATCACCTCGGCTCACTTCCCGGTCTCGGCTTCCGTCATCTCGGAGAAGATCTGGAACGTGCTGCGCGACGCGAGCCCCGAGTTCGGGCCTGTGATGCACGGCTTCACCTATTCGGGCCACCCGGTCGGCGGCGCGCTCGGCGTGAAAAACCTCGAGATCATGGAGCGCGAGCGCCTGCCCGAGCGGGCGGCCGAGGTCGGACCCTATTTCATGCAGTGCCTGAAGGAGCGGGTCGGCCACCACCCGCATGTGGGCGACATCCGCGGGCTGGGCCAGATGATGGCGATCGAGTATGTGGCCGACAAGCAAGCCAAGCGCTTCTTCGACCCGAAATCGAACGCCCATCGCATCGTCGCCGGCAAGGCGCTGGAAGCAGGTGTGCTGACGCGCGCGCTACCCTATATCGAGGTGACGTCGTTCTCCCCGCCCCTGACCATGACGAAGCCGGACGTGGACGAGGCCGTCGAGCGCTTCGCCAAAGGGCTCGACGCGGCAACTCCCGACCTGAAGCGGCTGGCCGGCGCCTGACGGGCGCTCTGTTGGCTAGCTGCTCTTCCAAAGGGTCGCCCCTCCGGCGGCCCTTTGCAGTCCCGGATCTCATTCAACCGCAGCGACCGAGCCGGCAGCCGGAGTCCGATGAACCTCGACATCCATCCGCTTGTGGCGGCCTTCTGCGCCGCCATCACCTTCGGGCTCGCCGATTTCCTGGGCGGCCGGGCTGGTCACCGGATGGGCGCGGCAGCCGCCGTTGCGATTGTCCAAAGCATTGCGACGCTGATGGCGATCGCCATCATCGGGCTCGGCGGCTATCCCTTGCCGCACGGTCGGGATCTGATGCTGGGCATCATCGCCGGCTTGACCGACGGCGTCGCGCTGCTGTTGCTCTATCGCGGCCTCGCCGAAGGCAGGATCGGGATCGTCGCGCCGCTCGCGAGCCTGATCTCGGTCGCGGTGCCGGCGACCGCGGAAGCGGTGTGGATCGTCGTGCCGCCGCCCTTGCAGCTGATCGGCATGGCGCTGGCAGCCGTTGCGGTGGTGGTGATCGGGCGGGTGGTGGTGGAGGAGGACAACGACGCCGCCAAGACCAGGCTCTCGATCGTGCTCGGCGCCGCCTGCGGGCTCGCCTTCGGTGTAACCAATCTCACGCTGGGCCTCGTTCAGCCCGATTACGGCAACGGCGCGCTGCTGCTGATGCGCATCGTCGCCGCTCTCATCGCATTCGGCTTTCTGCTCTCGAGCCGCAACCGGCCCGCCGTCACGGCAGCCGGCGTCGGCATCGCCGGGCTCGCGGGCATCCTCGACGGCATCGGCCTCACGTCCTATGTCTTTGCCGCGACCCATGGGTTGATCGGCGTCGCGGCCTCGGTGCTGGCACTCTATGCCGGTGTCACCGTCCTGCTCGGCGTGCTGGTGCTGAAGGAGCGGGTCAGCCCCGTGCAGATGGTCGGGCTGGGGATCGGCGCGGTCTCGGCCGTGCTGCTTTCGGTGGGCGGGAGCTGATCATGCCGCCCAGCCGGCCTCAGGTGAATACCCCGTGGCGACATGCCTCCGCCAATCATAGCGTTGCGGCACCGATGGAGGAGCCGAATTGATGCGAGCGGCTGTTAGAGCAGCTGTTGCGGGCCTGCTGCTGCTGACGAGCACGCAGCCGACCTCCGCCATCTGCGACCTGAAGCCGAAAGCGTCGCAGGTGGCGATCAAAGTGCTCGACGGCGAAACTGTTCAGCTCGACGACGGCCGCCTGCTGCGGCTCGCCGGAGTGATGGCGCCGCGCCCGCCACGCACCGCGGGAGCGGACGCGCGCTGGCCGTCCGCCGATGCCGCCAGAACCGCACTCGCAGGCCTCGTGCTCGGCAAGCGCCTCGATCTCGCCTTCCCGGGTCGAAAGGCCGATCGTTATGGGCGCGTGCTGGCGCAAGCCTTCCTGGCCGGCGCGAGCGACCGGATCTGGGTCCAGGCCGAGCTGGTCGGGCAAGGTCATGCGCGCGTCCAGTCCTCGCCCGACCTCCGCACATGCATTGCCGAGCTGCTGGTCCTCGAGGACCAGGCCCGCCGGGCCAAGCTCGGCCTCTGGAGCGAGCCCGCCTACGCCGTGAAGGAAGCCGGCAAGCCCGACGAGTTGCTGCGACACCCGCTCGAATTCGCGCTCGTCGAGGGCCGCGTGCTGCGCATCTCCGCCGCCAAGTCGAGCATCTATATCGAGTTCGACCGGCGCTGGCGCGAGGACTTCACGGTGCTGATCCGCGGCCGCGAGCGGGCCCTCTTTGCCAAGGCCGGCATCGATCTCGCGCTCCTCGCCGGCCGGCGCATCCGCGTGCGTGGCTGGATCGAGAGCTACAACGGCCCAATGATGCGGGTCACTCATCCCGAGCAGATCGAGCTGATCGATGGCAAGGCCGCGGAATAGAGCGCACTCAGAGCGCCTCCGGCAGGATCTTGCCCGGGTTCATGATGCCATGGGGATCGAGCGCCTGCTTGATCGCGCGCATCACCTGGAGGCCGGCGCCGTGCTCGGCGGCCATGTGCTTCATCTTACCCTGGCCGATGCCGTGCTCGCCGGTCGAGGTGCCGTCCATGGCGAGTGCACGCTCGACCAATCGGTGGAGGAAGGCCTCGATCCGGGCGACGTCGCTCGCGTCGGTGCGGTCGAAGAAGGGCACCAGGTGAAAATTGCCGTCGCCCACATGACCGACGAGCGGCGCCATGATGCCCGAGCGTTCGAGATCGGCCTTGGTCTCGCGCACGCATTCGGCGAGGCGCGAGATCGGGACACAGATATCGGTCGACAGCATGTCGGCGCCGGGTCGCAGGATCTTGCAGGCCCAATAGGCGTCGTGGCGCGCCTTCCAGAGGCGGGAGCGCTGCTCGGGCGCCCTCGCCCACTCGAAGCGCATCGCGCCTTCCGCTTCCGCGATTGCCCGGAATGTCTCGACCTGCTCGGCAGTGCCGGCCTCGCTGCCATGGAACTCGAGGAAGAGGGTCGGCACCTCGGCGAAATCGGTCTTCGAATAGAGATTGATGCCCTTCATCTGCAGCTCGTCCATCAGCTCGATGCGGGCAAGCCCGAGCCCGAGACCGATTGCCTGCATCGTCGTGTTGCAGGCTCCCTCCAGCGTCGCGAACGGGCAGATCGCGGCGATGATCGATTCCGGAATGCCGTAGACCTTGACGACGAGCTCGGTGATGACGCCGAGCGTGCCTTCGGCGCCGACGAACAGGCGCGTCAGATCATAGCCGGCGGAGGATTTGCGCGCGCGCCGCCCGGTCCTGACGACGCTGCCGTCGGCGAGCACGGCGGTGAGTGAGATCACGTTCTCGCGCATGGTGCCATAGCGCACGGCCATGGTGCCCGACGCTCGCGTCGAGGCCATGCCGCCCAACGTCGCCTGCTCGGCGCCGGGATCGAGGGGAAAGAACAGGCCACGGTCGCGCAAATGGTCGTTCAGCTGCTTACGCGTGACGCCGGGCTCGACCACGGCGTCGAGATCGCCGTCGTTGACCGCGACGATTCGGCTCATGCGCGAGAGATCGAGGGAGAGCCCGCCATGGGGAGCATTCACCTGCCCCTCGAGCGACGTGCCCGCGCCAAAGGCGACGATCGGCAGGCGGTGCGCAGCCGCGATTTCGACCGCCTCGCGCACCTCCTCGGCGTCTTCCGCGAACAGCACCGCGTCGGGCGGCTCGTTCCCGACCCAGGTCAGCGTATGGGCGTGCTGCTGCCGGATCGCCGCCCCCGTCTGCAGCCGCTCGCCGAAGCGCTGTTTGAGGATGGGAAGGGCCAAGAGGATGCTCCTGACTCCCGTCACCCCTGATGCGACTCGCTCGCTCGCCATGCCGTTCTCCGTTGCCGGCTATGGTCTGACTCAATTGGCGGTCTGTGTCGAGAGAAGCGCCGCGGGCACGTTCTTGGCAACCGACAGGTCGGTCCCGGTGAAATCGGCGCCTTCGAACATGATGCCTGAGAGATCGGCGCCGGTGAGATCCGCCCTGATGACCTTCGCGCGCGCGAGCTTGGCATTCGTCAAGTTGGCGCCGACGAGCTTCGCCTCGTCGAGCACA
>JANNSW010000611.1:0-2299 GCA_031403055.1 Hyphomicrobiaceae bacterium
GGTGCCTTGCCGCTACGGCGGACGCCGTCCCTATTTCGTGTGTCCCGGCATCGTCAACGGCGTCGCGTGCCGTCGCCAAGTGGTCAAGCTCTATTGTGCGGGCCGTTTTCACTTGTGCCGGCACTGCTACCAGCTGACTCATGCCAGCCGCAACGAGGACTCGTGTGCCCGCGCCATGCGTCGCGCCAACAAGATCAGGATGAGGCTCGGCGGCGAGCCCGGCATGTGCGCAATGTTCCCGCAGCGGCCGAAGGGAATGTGGCAGCGCACGTACGACAGGCTGAGGCACGCCGCCTCTGATGCTGAGGGCATCGCAGGGGAGCGACTCGAGGCGTTGGCTGCGCGGCTCCTGGACTTCGATCGGCGCTGCGTTGAACACGGCAAGGGCGAGAAAGCGGGTGGGTTCTGGCGATGAACGATGCAACCACGGAAAGCGACAGGCTCGCTGAAATCCAACCCGAAGCGAATGGCTATGGGGCCAGCCGGTTGAATGCTCTACAGCACGGTATTCTCAGCCGCTGCACGGTGCTGCCGTGGGAAGATTTCGCCGAGTACCGGGCGCTGATCGGGGCGCTCGTGACCGAGCACCTACCGATGGGGCCGACGGAAGAGCATCTGGTCGAGGAGCTTGCCAGCGTGCTGTGGCGCAAGCGCCGGCTCCGAATGGCTGAAGCCGCCACCTTTCAGCGTGGTCTCTATGCGACGACGGAGAGGCATCGCCGGACGGCGGAGGCTGCTTTGGTCTTCGGCCAGGCGAACGGAACGGAGGTCGATGTCAGTTCGTCGCTCAGGAGCACACCCGCCAGCGTCCAGCGCGAGCTTGCCGACCTCGACGAGGACTGCAAGATGACGGCGCAAGCCCTCGTGATCCTGTCGACAGGTGGAGAGCCCGCCTATCAGGAAGCCCTGGTCGCGCTGGAACAGAGCACCCGCGAGGCCTGGGAAAACCAACTGGCCTGGGAGCCCGGCGACTACGAGGCGGGCACGACGCCATTTCAGCCCGACGCTGCAAGTCTGCGGCTCTATCTCGAGTCCGAAATAGTGCCCTGGTACCCCGAGCAACGTGCCCTGCTGGCCGCGCAGCCGATCGTGCGAGCGCAGGCGCTGGGCGAATCGCTCGATCCCGACAAGCTGGAGCGCCTTGGGAGATACGAGGTCCATCTCGACCGCAAGCTGGAGCGGACGTTGTCAACGCTGTTGCGCCTGCAGGACCTCCGGCGGCACCGGCCACCGCTGGCTGAGCCGCGTTGAAATCCGTTTCGCAAAAACTGCCCGGAGAGCGGAGGCTTCGACGACGGAAACATGGACGGTTCGCACCGCCCTGCGTCCGGTGCTATCCATCCAAGTGCGACGACTCACGCTCGGGGGAAACATGGCGGCTTCAAACGGCGAACCACGCGGCGCACAGAAGGCCGACCTCGATTTCGCGGCCGACCTGTTCAAGGCGGCCGACAAGATGCGGCAGAACGTCGAGCCGTCGGAATACAAGCACATCGTGCTCGGGCTGATCTTCCTGAAGTACGTGTCCGATGCGTTCGCTGCGCATGGGGACAAGCTCGAGACCGACCTGCTGTCAGACCCGGAAGACCCCGACGAGTACATGGCCGCCAACGTGTTCTGGGTGCCGGCGGAGGCGCGCTGGGCGCACCTGCAGGCCAAGGCCAAGTCACCCGACATCGGCATCATCATCGACGCCGCGATGGACGCGATCGAGAAGGTGCCGAGCAACGAGAAGCTGAAGGGCGCGTTGCCGAAGGGCTACGCCCGCCCAGCGCTCAACAAGGTCATGCTCGGCGAGCTGATCGACCTGTTCTCCAACATCGGCATGCACGACGAGTTCGACAAGGCACGCGACCTGTTCGGGCGCGCCTACGAGTATTGCCTGTCATCGTTCGCGGCCAACGAGGGCAAGCGTGGCGGCGAGTTCTTGACGCCGCGCTCCGTGGTGCGAACGCTGGTCGACATGCTGGAGCCCTACCAGGGCCGCGTCTACGATCCGTGCTGCGGCACCGGCGGCATGTTCGTGCAGTCGGAAAAGTTCATCGCGGAGCACGGCGGGCGGATCAACGACATCGCGGTCTATGGCCAGGAGATCAACCACACCACGTTTCGCCTCGCCAAGATGAACCTCGCGGTGCAGGGCATCGACGCCGATATCCAGTGGAACAACGAGGGCAGCTTTCACCGCGACGCGTTCCCGGATTTGAAGGCCGATTTCATCCTGGCCAATCCGCCGTTCATTATTTCGGATTGGGGCGGCGAGCACCTGCGCGGTGATGTGCGCTGGAAGTTCGGCGTG
>JANNSW010000612.1:0-5247 GCA_031403055.1 Hyphomicrobiaceae bacterium
CAGTCGGCCGGGTCGCAGTCGAGCGCCTCGCGGATGCGACGGGCCTCCTCGGCGCGGCGGGCGCGGGCGGCTTCGAGGCGGACTTCGACGCGGGCGCGCTCCTCGCGCGTGCCGGCAAGGATCGTCTGCACCTCGCGCAGCCGGCTCTGGCGCTCGCGCAACGCGGTCTCCGCGAGTGCCAGCGAGTCGGCGGCCTGCTGGCGCATGGTTTCGGCTTCCCCGATCGCGTCGGCCAGACGGTTGCGCTGCTCGGCGAGGCGCAGCGGCAACTCGGCGAGGGTTTCCGTTTCCGTGCGGGCCTCGACCAGCCGCTCGGCGAGCTGGGTGAGCTGGCGGCCCGCAGCCTCGCAACGGGCGGTCCAGCGCGCCCGCTCGTCGGCGATGGTGCGGCCACGCTCGTCGCGCTGCCGCCGCTCGCGCTCCAGGCTCTTCAGGCGTGCATCGGCTTCGGCCAGCACCGTACGCAGCTTCGAGGCACTCTGGCGGCGCGCGTCCTGCTCGGCTTCGATAGCGCTCATGTCGGGAGCCGAGGCGATTTCATCCGCGAGCTGCTGGTGGTGGGTGCGTGATTCGGCGAGGCCCGTCTCGGCACGACGCAGCCCATCCGACAGGGCGGCGCGCTTCACCGCCTCGTCGCGCAGCATCCGCTCGGCCCGTGCGAGCGCTTCGCGTGCCTCCTGCAGCGCGGACTGGTCGCGTCGCAGCAAGGCCCGCAGCTCCTTCTCGCGGGCGATCGCCCGGTCGCGTGTCTGGGCTGCGACGGCGAGCGCCTGCTCCGCCGCGTCGGCTTTGTCGCTCGCCTCGATTTCGTCGGTTTCCAGCGTGTCGAGCCGGTTGCGCTCGCCAAGCCTGACGGCGGCAGCCGAGGGCGCGTCCGCGGCGGCCGTGTAGCCGTCCCAGCGCCAGAGATCGCCCTCGCGACTGACGAGGAGCTGGCCTGGCCTCAAGCGCGCCTGCAGGGACTTGCCTTCGGTGGCATCGACGAGGCCGACCTGCAGCAGCCGTCGCCGCAGCACGTTGCAGCCCTTGACCCGGCCGGCGAGCGACTTGATGCCCTCGGGGAGCGCGGGGTCGGACTGCGCGGGCTCGACGAGGGCCCAATGGACGGGCGCATCGGAATCCGCTGGCGCATCGAGGTCCTCGCCGAGCGCGGCGCCCAAGGCAGCCTCGTAGCCGGGCGCAACTTTCAGGCTGTCGATGATGCCGGATCCGGCGCTGCCGGCCGGGCGGGCGAACAGCTTGCGCAGGGTGCCTGCCTCGGCGGCGATCCGGGTTGCGTCGAGACGGGCGGCGGAGCTCGCAGTCCGCTTCTCCTCCAGCGTCCGCGCCAATTGCTGCGACCGCGCCTCGTGCTCCTCGGCATCGGCTTCGAGCGTCTCGATCGCCGCCTCGATCTCCTCGACCCGATGGCGCATCACTTCGGAATCGGGACGACCAGCTGCGCCCGAGAGACTGGCAAGGGCGGTCTGCGCGGCCTTCGCGTCCTGCTCCAGCCGGTCGAGCCGGCGGGCTTCTTCCGCGATCAGGCTTTCCAGGCGCCGGCGGTTGGCCTTGTGATCGGCAAGCGCGAGCGTCACCAGCTCGAGCTCGGTCTCGGCGGCTTCCAAGTCGGCACGGGCGCGGGCGGTGTCGCGCTCGGCAGCCGAGGCTGCCTCACCATCGCCAGCAGCCGCCGCCGCCAGAAGCTTGGCCTCCCCGGCGAGCCGCGCCACCAGCGCGCGGGCCTCCTCGGCTTGGGCTGCCTCGCGCGCCTCGTCCTTGCTGATCTCCTGGATGCGGGCATCGAGCTCGGCCTTGCGCGCGCGGGCGCGGGCTTCCTCACGCTCGAGCGTCGCCGCCTCGCTGCTCAGACGCTGGAGGATGGCAGCCCGCGTCACCTCGGCCTCGCGCAGGCCCGGCAAGGCGTCGGCGGTTGCCGCCTCCTCACGAATTTCCTTCGATTCCGTCTCGATCGCGTTGCCGAGCAGTTGCAGGACCGCGAGCAGCGCGGCCTCCTCGGCCTCCACCCCCAATCGGGCGGATTCAAACGCCAGGTGGCGCTCGATCGCCTCGGCGGAGCGGATCTCGCCAGCGAGCTCCTTGTAGCGCTTGGCGGCGCGGGCCTGGCGTTTCAGCTGGGCGATCTGGCTGGTGATCTGGCCGAGCACATCGCCGAGCCGGGCGAGATTGCCTTCCGCCGCCTTGAACCGCAATTCGGCCTCGTGACGGCGGCTGGCGAGACCAGCGGTGCCCGCGGCATCCTCGAGGATGCGGCGGCGCTGCTCGGGCTTGGCGTTGACCAGCTCGGCGATCTGGCCCTGGCGCACCAGCGCTGGCGAGCGGGCGCCGGTCGCCGCGTCCTCGAACAGCAGCTTGATGTCGCGGGCGCGGGCTTCCTCGCCGTTGACGCGATAGGAGGAGCCCGATTCGCGCTCGATGCGGCGGATGACCTCGATCTGGTCGGCGCCGTTGAATTCGGCGGGCGCCGTGCGCGCGGAATTGTCGAGGAGGATCGAAACCTCGGCATGGTTGCGGGCCGGCCGGGTGGTGGTACCGGCGAAGACGACATCGTCCATGGCGGCGGCGCGCATGCTCTTATGCGAGGTTTCTCCCATCACCCAGCGGATCGCTTCGAGCAGATTGGACTTGCCGCAGCCATTGGGGCCGACGACGCCGGTCAACCCCTGCTCGATAGCCAAGTCGGTCGGCTCGACGAAGGATTTGAATCCCTGCAGCCTCAGGCGCTTGATGTGCATCGGATCCCTTCCGCCCGGCCGGCCGAAAGGTCTCGTCCGCCGCTCAGATGCAACCCAAAACTGATTTGGCCAGAACTAATTGGACGCACTCGCCGCAACCTTCGGGGCGGTTGCCCCGTCGACCAGCTCCTTCACCTGCGCGAAGGTGAGCATGCTGCGCACCTTCGTCTCGTTGAAGAAAAAGGTCGGCGTGCCGGAGACGCCGAGCTGGCGCCCGCGCTCCTTCACCCATTTCAACCCTGCCTCTATGCTTTGATTCGCGAGGCATTTGTCAAATTCACTCCGCGACATTCCCGCCTTCGCGGCCACGGCGAATATGGCATCGAGCTGCACCTCCTGGCTGACCCAGGACGCCTGCTCCTTCAAATAGCGCTCATAGAGGGGGAAAAACCGCTTCTCCGTGGTGCAGCTCGTGACGATCCAGGCCGTGCCGGACGCGCGGCCGATCGGGAACTCGCGCAGGATCCAGCGCACCTTGCCGGTGTCGATCAGCTCTTTTCGGACGCGCGGGAAAGTCTCCTGATGAAAGGCACGGCAATAGGGGCAGGTCAGCGAGGCGTACTCGATCACGGTCACCGGCGCATCGGCGCTGCCAAGCACATGCTCGGGCAATGGTCCCGGCATCGACAGATCGGCCATGGTCGGATGCTCGATCACCTGCCGGCCACCTTCAGCCGGACCCTGCGGCAGGGTGCCGGAATAGCCGGTCGCAGCCCCGCTCACAGCAAGCGCTTCGGTCGACTGCGTGGCACCAGCTCCCCCGAGGCTGGTCGGCCCGCCAGAGCAGCCCGCGAGCAGCAGGATTGCAGCGAGCCCGAGCAGTCCGAAGTGGCGACGATTGTTTCTCACGCGAGCCCCAGCGTCGTTGCCTCGGTTCGATCGATCACGTGGAGAGATTATCAATTTGCCCCGAGCTTCGCCAGCAGCTGCTCCAATTCAGGCAGAGTGTTGCCCTGGAACCGCACTCCATTCACGAACACGGAGGGTGTCGAATTGACTTTGAACGAATCGACCGCCCGGGTGCGCACGCCCATCAGGTTTTCGAGCAGCTTCTGATCCGAGAGGCACGTCTTGAAGGTCTCGTCGGTGAAACCGGCCTGCTTGGCGAAATCGAGCAGGCGCGGCAGTGGATCGCCATCGGCGAAGGCCCAGACCTCCTGCTTCTCGAACATCACCCCGATGAAAGGCATGTACTTCGACGGCTCCAGGCAGCGCGCCAGCATGTAGACGGCAGCGTCCAGATTGTCGCGGGCGAACTCGCGATAGACGAGCCGCACTTTGCCGCTGTCGATGTATTTCGACTTGAGGCCGGGCAGCACCGTCTTGTGGAACTCGGCGCAGTGCGGGCACGTGGTCGAGGCATACTCGACGATGGTGATGGGGGCGGAAGCCTGGCCGATCACGATCTCGGGGAGGGGGCCGGGGGCCAGCAGGTCGGCGACCGGGAACTCGGCAACGGGAGCCTCCATCGTCGCCGCGGTGGCCGCTGCCGCTGGGGTCACGGACGGTGCAGCCGTTGCTGCCGTGCTCGCGGTGCTGGCCGCTGTCGTGGTCGCAGCGGCACCCTCGGCAGCCGGCTTGGCGGCCATCACAGCATCGGGAGCCGGTCCACTCATGCTGCCGCTCATGCCATAGATGCCGATGCCGACGACGACCGAGACGACGGCGGCGAAGCCGATCAGCCAGCCCGAGCCGTTGTTGCCGCTCTTGAGGGGATTTGCCACTGTCCTCGACCTCTGTTGTTGGTTGCGCCGGCCCGATCAGTCACTCACATTGCGCCGGGATAGGGCAAGTGGAGGCGCTCGTCACCCGATTCCTGCGTGAACCGGCTCCGTGATCGATCGCCGCACCCGTGCATGCCGTTCATTTCCACTCGAGCACGTGGGCGAGCGCGGCGGCGGCCTGCTCGCCCGAGCCGACGGCGCCAGCGAACCAGCCGGCATCATCGGAAGCGATGTCGGAGGACGCGAATGCGAGTCTGCCGGCAGGCGCCCAGTTGGCGTGATCGAGCCCGGCTTCGCCTCCGAGCGGGGGAGCGAGCCAAGCGCCGAGCGAATGCGGATCGTTGTTCCAGTCGTGGCGGTCGATGGCAACCAGCTCGGCCTCGGGGAAGAAGCGTGCGACCGCGCTGCGGGTCTCCTCCTCGACCTGACCGGCGTTGAACCCCTCGTCCGCGACGCCGAAGCCGACCAGCATGGTCGCGCCGTCGGGAGTCGAGCGCTCGGAAAACATCCATTCGATGCCGCGTCCGCCGCCGGTTGCGAGCGTTCCGATCGCAACGCCGCGCACTTTCGCCCAGACTTTTACGGCGCGCCCAAGGTGTCCGAGCGCGAGGGCTCGGACTTTCGACACCGGCAAGGTTGGCGCAAACGCGATGCGGCCGAGCGGGTTGATGCCGGTCGCGAGGAGGGCGCCACGGGCGTGGAAGGTGCCGCCTACCGTGTGTGCGGTCACGCCATCCGTCCCGTGCTCGATCCGCTCGACCGGCGTCTCGAGCCTGAGCATCGCGCCA
>JANNSW010000613.1:0-1732 GCA_031403055.1 Hyphomicrobiaceae bacterium
TCGAGCACGGGATCTGTAGGGTGCAATAGGCCTTCTTCAGGCCGTATTGCACCACCCCGGATCGCAACGCCAGCCGAAGGTGCAATACGGCGAAGGTGCCTATTGCACCCTACGCCAAGGCACAACCGCTCGCGAAAAAGACTCAGTTATTGTTCTGGCTGTCCTTAGTGTCGTCGAGCCGAGTCCGCCTGCTCTTCGCGCGTGCGCGCCTATTGCTCGCAGAAAGCCGCATCCTTCGTGTTCATGCATCGCTACCGATAAACGCTGAGATCTCCCACCACAGGCGGCAGTGCTCGCTATCGAGCCGGCCGGTTTCGTGTCGAAGCCGCGAGCCGGTGCGGGACTTGATCAAGGCGAAGCCGGGTTCGAGCGCCACGATTCGTGGGCCTTGATGGCGGGATAGCACGACCTCTGGCACGAAGCCCTTGCCGATCCAGATTGTACCGCCCGGTGCGATAAGCGGTCCATCTCATGCAGCTACCTCGCCCAGTATGAACGTCTTGACGAATCGCCGGCCGATCTCGGCTTCGGCGATACGGCGGGCCTCGGCCTCGCCGATGTCCCCGGCCTCCATCACGATCGCGATCCGCTCGGCGTAGGTGTCGGCAAGGTCCGCCACGCGCTGGGAGAGGTGGTCGTAAGGCTCGGCCTGCTGCCGAATTTCGAGCCCGGCGGGGCTGCGAAAGTTGCGACAATTGCGAAAGTTGACGTCGTGAACAGGCGGGGTCAGCCCGACTGTCGCAGGTTTCGCAACTTTCGCAGGCGGCTCAGGGCCAAACCTTGGGAAGAGTACCACGGCTAAGCCCTCCCCATGATCTGCCAAGCCTCTCGCCGCTTCTGCCCGCCGATCGGGACAGGTCCAGCCACCTTCACCAGCCAGTGGTGGTCCTCCAGCACCTTCACGAGCTGCCGCGCCCGTTGTGCAACACGCACGGCGTTCGGCCCGAGGCGGCAGATGTCCGCGATCGAGACGTGACTTTCGCTCCAACGCTCGTTGAGCCAAGCAAGCAACCGCTGTGCGTCGGCGATGTCCGCCGGGACCACGATTGCCTGCCACAGCCGCAACGCTTCATCGGCATAGTGCTCGACAAGCTGGATTGCGTTGCTCAGCGTTGCCGCGTCGATCTCGTCGGCGTTGTGATCGGACCACCACGCCATTGCTGCCGCCATCCTGGCAGCGTGCTCGGCCATCTTCGCGGCAAAGCCGCTGATGGGCTCGAGTTGCCCGCCCTGCCCGATCATGCGCTCGATGTGGTCGGCAAATGCAATCCAGCGGGCGCGCGCCTCGGCGGACAATCGCAATGTCCGCGGCGCCAGATCGTTGCGGCTTTTCTCGCGCAGCGGATACGGCAGCGCGAGCGCGGTTGTCATTCGCGCATTGAATCGCGCCAGCTCGATCAGCGATGCGGGCGCCGGATCATGGTGCAGCCGCGTGCCCATCGTCGTCCCGGGGAACGTTACCAGCATGCGCGAGACGAGCCCCTGGTCTCGCAACACGGGATCGTTGACGAGCTGGGCCGCCACGTCCGGCTGCACCATCAGATGCATCGCAAGCCGCTTGTCCGCGATGATGTGTGCGCCATCGCCTGAGCGCACCCGCTTCCAGGGATCGCCATCCCATAGCCGGGATAGCGCCGCTGCGCTGCGCAGCTTCGCGTCGTCGCTCATCGCGTGCCCGCCGACGAATTGACCGCCTTCCGTCGAGAACACGCCCACGGACGGCTGGCCGGCC
>JANNSW010000614.1:0-12814 GCA_031403055.1 Hyphomicrobiaceae bacterium
CGGCGCCATGGGCGCGGTCTCGTTCCAGAAGGGGCTCGGCGCCATCCACTCGCTCTCCCATCCGGTCGGCGGGCTCTACAACACCCACCATGGCCTGACCAATGGCACCTTCATGCCCTATGTGCTCGCCTTCAACCGGCCGGCGATCGGGGAGAAGATGGACTATCTCGCCCAGGTACTGGGCCTGAAGGGGGGCACCGAGGGGGTGCTCGCCTGGGTGCTGGCGCTCAGGAGCGAGATCGGCGTACCGCACACGCTGAAGGAGCTCGGCGTGCCCGATAACTCCAAGTTCGACCAGATGGCGAAAATGGCCGTCGTCGATCCCTCGACCGGCACCAATCCGGTCGAGCTGACGGAAGCGGCGGCGAAAAAGCTGTTCCAGGCGGCGTTCGAGGGCAAGCTCTGAGGTGTTGGCGAAGGGCGATCTCGATTGAGGGGCCTTGCCCAACATGGCCAGTCACGCGATCGGGCGCAGCATGCGACGATTGCAATATCATAGCATTCGTGTTATAGATCGAAGGGTGAAGCATGCCCTGGACGGTCTCCTATCACCCAGCAGCGCTCGATGAAGCCAACGATCAGCCGACCGACATTCGCGCCCGACTCGAGCGACTTACCGAGGTGATTGAAGAGCATGGCCCTGACTTGCTTCCGCCAAAGACAGTCAGTCACCTCAGGGACGGGCTCTGGGAGCTGCGTCTCAAGGGCAAGGACGGAATCTCGAGGGCACTCTATGTAACGCGAAGAGAGCAACGGCTCATCATTGTTCGGGTCTTCACCAAGAAGACTCGGAAAACTCCGCCGCGGGAGATCAAATTGGCGCTGGCCCGTGCCGAGGAGGTTTGATGAGTGAACGCATGATCGACCGACGCAAGGCCAAGCTCATACCCGCCGCGAAGGCGCACGCCGAGTGGCGAAAGGATCCGGCTTACCTTGCGTCGTATGATGCGCTCGCGGAAGAGTTCGAGATCATGTCGGCCCTCATGCAGGCCAGAAGGAAGGCGGGATTGAGCCAATCCGAGATTGCAAGGCGTATGCGCACCACTCAGCCAGCGGTTGCCCGACTCGAGAGCGGCGCGCACCGCGCCTCGCTCAGCTCGATCAGGAGCTATGCGGCTGCGACCGGGCACCGGCTGCGCATTTCGCTCGAGCCGCTGCCGATCAAAGAACCTGTGTCGCAGTAGTGGTGCCACAGCTGGGAAGATCCTCCACCCTCGCACCGCCCGCAGCCATTGCGCCTGGGCGGGCTGGCGGCTATCACCATGTTCTGACCAATCCCCGTGTTTTCCCTCCAGCGCCAAACCGAGCACGATCGATCCCATGCAAGACCTGAAGCTCGTCGCTCTGGACAAGGAGGATCTGGAGATCCTATCGGCACACCTGCAGGATGCGGTGCTGAAGATCGGCGATCTCGCCTACCAGCCCAAGGCCCGCCGGTTCGCGGCGATCACGCGGCGTTTCGACTGGCTGAAAGCCCATGGCGGGGACGGTGCGCGCGCCAAGGGCTATGAGCGCCGCCAGTCCGCGCTGCGCTTCGAGCGGGTGACGGGCGCCAAGCTGATGAACGTGCCGATCGGGGCCAAGAGCGAGGTGCTGTCGCTGCTGGCAGTCACCTTCGAGGAAGGCGAGGCGCCGTCGGGGGCGATCACGCTGCAATTCTCGGGCGGAGCCGCCATCCGCCTCGAGGTGGAGTGCATCGAGGCGGAGCTGCGCGATCTGGGACCCGCGTGGCGGACACGCCGCCGGCCGGAGCACAAGGGCGACGAGATCGAGGCCGGGCTCGCCAAGCCAAGGGGCGGCGCGAAGGGCTGAAGGAATGGGCGATTGCAGCCATGACCAGCTCTGGCGAAGACAGCGAGGCTGATGGCGAGACTGATCCCGCCTGCCGGCTGATCGCGATCGTGCTCGACCAGAAATCGATCGGACGCACCAATCCCGACATCGAGCACGAGCGCGAGGTCGCGATCTTCGACCTGATCGACAGCAATGAGTTCGAGCTCGAGGGGCGCGAGCGCGGCCCCTACCGGCTCGTGCTCTCGATTGCCGAGGACCGGCTCGTCCTCAATGTCAGCGGGGAGGATTCCAACCAGATCGCATCCTTCCTGCTGTCGCTGTCCCCGTTCCGGCGCATCGTCAAGGACTACTTTCTCGTTTGCGAAAGCTATTTCGGCGCGATCAAGACGGCTCCTGCCAGCAAGATCGAGGCGATCGACATGGGCCGGCGCGGCTTGCACGACGAAGGCAGCCGACTGTTGCAGGAGCGTCTGAAGGGTAAGGTCCGGGTTGATTTCCCCACCGCTCGCCGGCTGTTCACGCTCATCTGCGCGCTGCACTGGAAGGGCTAGCTCATGTCGGAGCTGCCGGGCGCGGTGCTGTTCGCGTGCACCATGAACGCCGTGCGCTCGCCGGTGGCCGCCGCCATTCTGCGGCATCTGGCTGGCCACCGCATCTACGTGGCCTCGGCCGGTGTCCGGGCGGGCGAGGCTGACCCATTCATCGCGACGGTGATGGAGGAGATCGGCATCGACGTCTCCGGCCACACGCCGCTCGCGATCCGCGACCTGAACGACACCTCCTTCGATCTGATCATCACGCTCTCGCCCGAAGCCCACCACCAGGCGCTGGAGCTGACCCGCACCATGGCGGTCGAGGTCGAGTACTGGCCGACCCTCGATCCGACGCTCAAGGAAGGGAGCCGCGAGCAGCGCCTCGAAGGCTATCGCACGCTGCGCGACCAGCTGTTCCAGCGCATCCGCAAGCGCTTCGGCATGGCAGGTGGCCCGAGCGTTTGATGGGAGCGAGCGGACATGTCGTTCGCATAAGAGATATTATGGAAACAAACGGTCTTTCAAACCACGTTAACCCGTTGACGAAACGAAGTTAACTGGCGTCCCGCTCTGGCACATCCTCAGCCCTCGTAATGATCCGCCACCAACCGGTCGAGGAGCCGGACCCCGTAGCCCGAGCCCCAGCTCTCGTTGGTCTCGCTGCGGTTGGAGCCCATGGCGGTGCCGGCGATGTCGAGGTGGGCCCAGGGCGTGTCGTCGACGAAGCGCTTCAGGAATGCCGCGGCGGTACAGGATCCGCCATACTGGCCGCCGATGTTCTTCATGTCGGCGTTCTTGCTGTCGATCTCCTTGTCGTAGGCGGCATCCATCGGCATCCGCCACACCTTCTCGGTGGTCGCCTCGCCCGCATCCTTCAGCCAGCCCGCCAGCCGGTCGTTGTTGGAGAAGAGGCCCGCGAACTCCTTGCCGAGCGCGACCATGATGGCGCCGGTCAGCGTCGCGAGGTCGACGATCATCTTCGGCTTGAACCGCTCCTGGGCATAGCAGAGCACGTCGGCGAGCACGAGCCGGCCTTCGGCGTCGGTGTTGAGGATCTCGATGGTCTGACCCGACATCGAGCGCACGATGTCGCCCGGGCGCTGGGCACGGCCATCGGGCATGTTCTCGGTCAAGCCGATCAGGCCGATCGCGTTCACGGCGGCCTTGCGGGCGGCGAGCGTATGCATGAGGCCGGTGACACAGGCTGCGCCCCCCATGTCGCCTTTCATATCCTCCATGCCTTTGGCCGGCTTCATGGAGATGCCGCCGGTATCGAACACGACACCCTTGCCCACGAAGCAGATCGGCTTGGCGCGCCGGTTCTCAGCCCCGAGCCACTGCATGACCACGAGGCGCGAGGGCCGTTCACTGCCGAGCCCAACGCCCAGCAGCGCAGCCATCTTGAGCGCCTCCATCTCAGGCACACCCAGCACCTCGACCTCGACGCCCAGGTCGGCGAGACGCTCAGCCCGCTCGGCGAACTCGACCGGACCCAGCGTGTTTGCCGGCTCGTTGACGAGATCGCGGGCGAGGCAGATGCCATCAGCGAGGGCACGACGGCGCTTCATCTGCTCGGCGGCGGCTTCGGGTGCGCGGCAATGGATCAGGATCTCGCGTGCGCCGTTGCCGTTGCCATTGCGGGCTTCGGCCGGATCGCTCGAGGGCCGGGTCTTGTACTTGCGGAACCGATAGTTGCGCAGCAGCAGGCCCAGCGCGATATCGGCGGCCTCTGGGGCATCCGCCGGCCCCGAAGCCGCATCCGCCAGGATCGAGACGTCGCCGGCCTTGCGCGCGGCCAGCTGACCCATGATCGAGCCGCCAAGCTCGACCCAATCCGAGCTGGCGCCGCCTGTGCCATTGCCCTTGCCGATCAGCAGCACCCGGTCGAGATCGCTGTTGGCAGGGCAGATCAGCTCGAGCGACGTCTTCTGGGCGCCGTTGAAGCGACCAATTCGAGCCGCCTTCATCAATTGCCCACGTGTCTGCTTGTCGAGCGCTCGGCCGGACGCGGCAAACGCCAGCTCGGTTTCGACGAGCACGACGACGGTGCCCTTCTGATCATGGTCGAGACCAACGAAGCGAATCTCGGGCTGTTCCGTCATGGCGGTCCTTTCGGCGGGCTTGCATTCTCGGGCGGGCGATGATCTGTCGAGCGGTCTGCGGGGCTTGGTAGCAGCCTGCAGAGCCGGGAAGCCGAGCCTGCATGCGTGATTGCTCGATTCGCCTACCCTAAGCACGCGCGACAGAATGGCAAGCGGCGCGCGGCTTCTTGCCAAATTTAGGTCATCGAGGCGTGCAAGGCTGGTATTCGTGGTTGATCGCAGGTGGCGCTTGGGGTCCAGGGAGCCTGCGGGGGCAGGCGGCATCAGCGCGGAGGGGCAGCAGGATCCGTCATGACACTGTTCGGACGATACATGTTCCGGCAGACGCTTTCGGCGTTCCTGCTCGTCATGCTCTCATTGACGGGCGTGGTTTGGATTGCGACCGCGCTGAAACAGCTCACGCTGCTGACGACGCAAGGGCAGGATGCTTTCATATTCTTCCGGATGACCCTGCTCGCTTTGCCCAACCTGATGACGCTGATCGCGCCGATTGCGCTGCTGATCGCGGCGCTGCACACGCTCAATCGCCTGAACGGGGACAGCGAGCTGATCGTGATGACGGCGGCCGGCGCGCCGGTCTGGCGGTTCGCCGTGCCGCTGCTGAGCCTTGCCATCATCGTCTCGCTACTGCTCGCGGTCGCCAATCACGTGATCAACCCGTGGAGCATGCGCACCTTTTCGAGCCTGCTGCTGCAGGTGCGGACCGATCTGATTTCGCAGGTGCTGCAACCGGGAGCCTTCTCCAGCCCCGAGGCGGGCCTCACTTTCCATATCCGCGACCGCGACGCGACTGGCCGCCTGCTCGGCCTGGTCATGGATGACAGCCGCGACAAGAAAGCGCCTGTCACCTACCTTTCGGATACGGCCGAGGTCATCAAGGAGGGCGACAATGCCTATCTGGTGATGAGCGCAGGACACATCATCCAGCGTGCCGGAAAGAAGGACGATGCGTCCCAGATCATCCGATTCCGGAGCTATGTGGTCGATCTGTCGGCCTATGGCCCCAAGCAAGATCGCGAATCGCTGAAGCCGCGTGCCCGCTATCTGGGAGAGCTGATCAATCCCGACCCGAAGGATCCCGAGTTCAAGGGCAATCCGGGAAGCTTCCGCTCCGAGCTCCACGAGCGGCTTGCGAGCCCCCTCTATCCGATCGCCTTCGTGCTGATCGTCGTCGCCTTCCTGGGCCAAGCCCGCACCAACCGGCAGGGGCGCATGCAAACGCTGATCGCTGCCTTCGTGACAGCGACGGGTCTGCGACTGGCGGGCCTTGCCGTCAACAACCTGATCACCTTGAAGGCCTCGGCGGTTGGACTTGCCTACGCGCTGCCGCTGGGGGCGATCGTGCTCGCCGCACTCGCAGCCTACTGGCGCATGGCACCACGGCGGCAAAGCTTTGCCGGACGCAAGCTGGAGGCGCTGGGCGATGTGATCAGGCTCTGGCTCGCAAGCGCCTTGAGCTCGATGCGCGCCATCGGACGCCGGCCTCGGCCGTCGGGAAGGCAGGCGCTGCCATGAACCCGATCGGACGGCTGCAGCGTTACATCGCGGTGCGCTTCTTGCTGGCGAACCTCGCCGTGTTCGCGCTTTGTTTCGTGCTGATTTTCATGATCGACATGGTTGAGCTGTTGCGCGAAGCGGGCAAATTCGGCTCGGTGCCGCTCCACAAGCTCGCCTACCTGTCGCTGCTGCGGCTGCCGGCCTATTCCGAGTTGACGCTTCCTTTCTCGGCACTCACCGGCACGATCGGAGCTGGCCTCTTGCTGTCGCGGTCCTCGGAGCTGGTCGTGATGCGGGCGGCCGGCATGTCCGGCTGGCAGGTCCTATTGCCCGGCGTGATCGTTGCCGTGCTGATGGGGGCCTTCGCCAATCTCGTCTACAACCCGCTCGGGGCAGCGGCACGTGGCGAATCGGAACGGCTGTTCGCGACCTCGTTCGGGCGTGAGCAGAACCTGCTGAAGACCAAGAATGCCGGATCCTGGCTGCGGCAGGAGAGCGTCGATGGCTCCTCCGTCATCAGTGCGGCCGCATCGGCAAACCAGGGCATGTCACTGACACGGGCGAGCGTCACCCAGTTCGGCCCCGATGGGAGCTTTGTCGAGCAGATCGACGCCCGCCAGGCCGAGCTGAAAGACGGCTACTGGGACCTCGAGGACGCCTGGGTCTCGCGCGTCGGCATCCCTCCCGTGCGCTTTCAGCACTTCCAGGTCCCGACGCACCTCACCCGTGAGCAGGTGAACCAGGCGTTGGGATCGGTGCTTTCGATGTCCTATTGGGAGTTGCCACGCGCCATTGCGCTGGTCGAGCGGGCAGGCCTCTCGGCCACCCGCTACCGGGTCCAGTACGAAATCCTGCAGACGAGGCCGATCCTATTGGCAGCCATGGTGCTTTTGGGGGCCACTGTGTCCTTGGGGACATTCCGGATGGGGGGGATCCAGACTAAGGTCATCGTGGGATTGGTGGCCGGTTTCGGATTCTTCATCCTTGCGGAGGTCTCCCGCCAAATGGGGGTTTCCGGGATAGCGACGCCGATGGCTGCGGCATGGAGTCCTGTGATTGTGGCTTGCTTCTTGTCCTTGACGGTGCTGTTGCATCAGGAGGATGGATAGTGGGGGGTGATGGCTTGACTGTATGGAGCGCACGGCGCGCCTGCTGTCGGATGGCTGGTGGCCATCTGCTAGCGGCTGCTCGCGCGGCGCTCTCCGGCCTCACCTCGTTTGCCACTGTTCTGTTTGTCACGTTTGCACTTGCTGGCACGGCCGCGATTGCCGAGGACAACCTGCTTGCGATCAGCCCGACCAGCGCGGCTCAGTCCGATCAGTCAAAGCCGATGCTGCTGCAGGCCGACGAGCTCGTGTACGACAACGAGGGTAACCGCGTCACGGCAGTTGGGAATGTCGAGATCTACTACAACAATTACACGCTGCTGGCGGACCGGGTCGTCTACGACCAGGGTGCCAACACGCTGACGGCGGAGGGCAATGTCCGGATCAAGGAGCCCGATGGCGCGATCATCAGCGCCGACCACATCACCTTGACCGACGATTTCCGCGATGGCTTCATCTCGTCGCTGAAGGTGGTGACGGCCGGCGACGCGCGGATCGCTGCCGGGCAGGCGACCCGCCAGGACGCCGAGACCACGATCTTCGACAAGGCCGTGTTTACGCCGTGCAAGCCTTGCGCCGAGGACCCCGAGGCCGCACCGGTATGGCGCATCCGGGCCGACCGGATCATCCACAAGCGGTCGGAGGCCAACCTCTATTTCGAGAATGCCTACCTCGACATTCTGGGGACGCCGGTGTTGTACGTGCCTTATTTCTATAGCCCTGATCCGTCCGTCAAACGAAGATCAGGCTTTCTGGCGCCCATTTTCGGTCATTCCAACGATCTCGGCTACTCGACCGAGATACCTTATTTCTGGGCGATCGCTCCCAACATGGACGTGACCTTCAATCCGAAGATCATGTCCAAGGAAGGCGTTCTGGTGCAGGGCACGTTCCGCCACCGGATCGAGAATGGCACCTACAGCATCGAGTTCGCGGGCATTCATCAGAACGACACCGACGAGGCTTTCCTCGGCAGCTCGGGAGCGAGCCTTGCCGGTGTGGCCACCGGGCCGCTCGAGCACGATTTCCGCGGCTCGATCGTGACCAAAGGCAATTTCGAGCTCGGCAGCTGGTGGCGCGCTGGCTGGGACGCAACCATCGAGAGCGACGATACCTTCCGGCGCTTCTACAAGCTCGATAGCCGGGTATCGACCGACCGAGTGTCCGAAGCCCACCTCGTCGGCATGAGCGAGCGCAATTACTTTGGCACCTATCTTTATCATTTCGGCGGCTTGCTGACGGATGACACGTCGAACGCGGAATCGCGCGCCCATCCCAGCCTCGACTACAGCTACATCTTCGATACACCCGTGCTCGGTGGCGAGCTGTCGATCGATGTGAATGCGCTCAGCCTGTCACGCGACGAAGGCGCCGACTCGAGCCGCGTGATCGGGGAGGTGTCCTGGCGCAGGCAGCTCACCGATTGGATCGGGCAGGTCTACACCCCGTTCCTGCAGGCCCGCGGCGACGCCTACAAGGTCTCGAATGTGGTCGATCCCCTGACTGGCATTGCCTCGACCGAGGATGTGGTGACGCGCGGCACCGCTACGGCAGGCCTCCAGTATCAGTACCCCTTCGTTGCCCATACCGAGGATGCCGCGCACGTGATCGAGCCGGTCGTGCAGGTACTGGCACGTCCCGACAGCGTCGACCAGATCGAGGTGCCCAACGAGGATGCCCAGAGCCTCGTGTTCGACGACACGCTGCTGTTCGATATCGACAAATTCTCCGGCTATGACCGGATCGAAACCGGTGTGCGGCTGAACTACGGCCTGCAGTACACGATGCAGCGCTATGACGGCGGCTCGTTCAGCGCAGTGATCGGGCGCAGCGAGCATCTCTCTGGCGAGAACCCGTTTGCGCCGGGGACTGGTCTCGAGACCGATTCATCAGACTATGTGGCGGGCCTCTACTACTCGCCCAACAGCAACAGTCGCTTCGTTGCGCAGTCCCGCTTCGACAGCGAGACCTTCGATCTGGTGCGCCAGGATCTCTCGGCCAGCGCCAGCTATGGCCCGTTCGCGGGCACGCTGATCTATGCCTTCGACCGCTCGACCGATCAGGTCGGCGATGTCCGCCAGGATCAGGAGATCCAGGCCGGTCTCAGCCTCAGGCTGGCGGAGAACTGGACCGCGTTTGGCACCACACGGTATGATATCGACGGCAGCCAATTCATATCGGACTCGCTAGGGCTGAAATATGCCGACGAGTGCTATGCACTGTCAGTCACCTATGCCGAGTCCTACATCCGGGACCGTGACGTCGATCCCGACCAGTCGGTGATGGTACGCTTCGAGCTGAAGACCCTCGGTGGAACGTCGTTCAAGACGGACAACCTCGGCTCGTCATCGGCCGAAGAGGACAAGTCCGCGCTCGGCGAAGAGAAGTAGAGCGGCTCGCCCCCTCCAGTTGCATTGCCATCATAGCGCCATCGATCGCTGGCATTGATCACAGTAGCTCAGTCGGGGACGGCCGCAGTGGATGGCAGGAGCCGCTCACGCGATTGGATACCAATTCCGGTTCGCCACGAATGGTGCGTGCGCTAGCATGAGAAACCGATTCGGCAGATGCGGGCTTCCTCGAGCTAACCGCACCGGCCAACATCCGCAGTAGAGGCTCAGCGCATCGGAGACACGCCCATGACGATGCCGGATCGAGACCGGTCGATGGCTCGCCGGACCGCATGCAGGCGCTGCCCTGGCATGCCGCGGCTCACGGCCGTGCTTGTCGCGATTGCTGTTGCCTGCGCCGTCGTCCACGCCAGTCCGCAAGCGCGCGCCGAGAGCGACCAGACCATCTATGTCCTCGTCAACGACGAGCCGATCTCCGCCTTCGACGTCAGCCAGCGCGTAAAGCTGATGCGCATGCAGGGAGGTGGCGCCAGCCCCCAGGCCGCGACGAAGTTCAAGGCCGAGATGCAGAAGCGCCAATCCACCATGCGCGAGCGCTTCCTCAAATACGCCATCGAGCAGGACCCCACTCTGCAGTCGCGCAAGCCATCGGCGGAGGAGGTGAAAGCGCTGCAGGACAAATTCGTGGTGCGCGAGCGGGCCTACGCCGACGGCCTGCGGACGCGCCTTGCGGGCGAGGCATCGCCCGGTCAGCGCGACAAGGCGCTGGCGGGGCTGATCGGCGACCTGTTGAAGCTGCAAGAGGCCAAGCGCCTCGACGTGCTGGTCGAGAAAGCTGACGTCGATGCCTACATCATCGAGATCGCTCGCCGCAACGAGAAGAGCGAGAAGGAATTCGCACAGTTTCTCGCCTCCCAGGGCATCAGCATCGGGCATTTCCGCGAGCAGGTCCGGGCCCAGATGGCCTGGCGGCGCGTGCTTTCGCGCAGGTTTCGCGGTCAGGTGTCGGTCGGGCAAGCCGAGATCGACAGTTTGTTGACCGCTCCGGCACAAGCGGCCGAGGGCAATACGGAGGTCGTGGCGGAGGTGGTCGAGTTGCAGTTGCAGCGAATCTCCGTACCGATGTCGGGCAAGGTCGATCAAGCCGTGATGGCAGCGCGCTATGAGCAGGCTGAAACGGTCCGCGGCCGCATCAAGGGTTGTGACAATCTCGCGAGCCTCGCCAAGTCGATCGACGGCGCCCGCCATGAGAATCTCGGACGAAAGGCGGTTGCTGACCTGCCGGAGCAGGCCCGCCCGATGCTGGCCAATGCCGAGAAGGGGGACGTCACCCCACCCATTCTGACGGGCTCGGGCATCGAAATTTACGCCGTCTGCGACAAGGTCGTGGGCAAGGCGTCCGGCACCGCCCGCGACAGTGCGCGCTCCAAGATCGAAAGCCAGAAGCTCGGAGCGTTGTCGAAGGGGCTGCTGTCGGACCTTTGCAGCAGCGCCTTCATCGAGTATCGCAATGGCATCAAGGCGGGCCGCTCCTGCGGGTCGGAATAGCCAACTCCATGTTTGTGTTCCGTCTGTCCATTCATTGATCCAGCTTGGCCGGACTCGAATGAATGGGAGAGAACACTAGCGAGGCGAGCCCCCATGCCAGCGTCCCCACGACCGCTTGCCGTCAGCATGGGCGAGCCTGCCGGCATCGGACCCGACATCACGCTGATCGCCTACGCCGATCGGATGCGTCTTGCCCTGCCGCCCTTCCTCCTCATCGCCTGCCCGGAACTGATGCGCGCGCGCGCTAATGCGCTGGGCCTCGATGTGGCGATCACAAGCATCGGCGCGCCCGCTGACGCGCTCGCCCGCTTCGAGCACGCCCTGCCAGTGCTCCCGATCGCCCTGTCGGGCGAGGTCACGCCGGGTCTGCCCGATCCGCTGACCGCACCGGCCACGATCGCCGCGATCGAGCTCGGTGTCGCACTGGTGGCTGATGGCGAGGCGAGCGCGCTCGTCACCAACCCGATCGCCAAGCACACACTGCACATGGCCGGGTTCGTGCATCCCGGCCATACCGAGTTCCTGGCGGAGCTGGCCGAGCGGCGCTGGGGCAAACGCCTGCGGCCGGTGATGATGCTGCTGGCAGACGAGTTGCGGGTGGTGCCGGTCACCGTCCACATCCCGATTGCCGAGGTCGCGCGCCGTCTGACGAGCGAGCTGATCGTGGAGACGGGCCGGATCGTCGCGCACGCCCTGGCCGAGCGGTTTGGCCTGCAGCGGCCCCGCCTCGCGATCGCGGGCCTCAATCCCCATGCGGGCGAGGCCGGCTCGATCGGCAAGGAGGACGGGGCGGTGATCGTGCCCGCGGTCGCCACACTCCGCGCCGAGGGGATCGACGCAACCGGACCCCTCCCCGCCGACACCATGTTCCACGCCGAAGCGCGCCGGGCATATGACGTGGCGCTGTGCATGTATCACGACCAGGCGCTCATTCCGCTGAAGACACTCGCCTTCGACCGCGGGGTGAATGTGACGCTGGGGCTGCCATTCGTGCGCACCTCGCCCGATCATGGCACGGCCTTCGACATTGCCGGCACCGGGCGGGCGCGACCGACAAGCTTTGTCGAAGCCCTGCGGCTCGCCGACTGCCTCGCCAGCAGCGCGCCATGAGCACCTTGGCCGACGACGGGCTGCCACCGTTGCGCGACGTCATCCGCCGCTGGGAGTTGTCGAGCCGCAAAAGCCTCGGCCAGAACTTCATCCTAGATCTCAACCTGACGCGCCGGATCGCGCGGCAAGCCGGGCCGCTTGCCGGATCCACCGTCGTCGAGGTCGGACCGGGGCCGGGCGGCCTGACGCGGGCACTGCTCGCCGAAGGGGCGGCCCGCGTCGTCGCCATCGAGCGCGACCAGCGCTGCCTGCCGGCGCTTGCGGAGATTGCCGGGCGCTATCCCGGTCGGCTCGAGGTCGTATCGGCTGATGCGACCGAGGTCGATATGGCGGCGCTCGCCGGGGGCCCGGCAGCGGTCGTCGCGAACCTGCCCTACGGCGTTGCGACCGCACTGCTGGTCGGCTGGCTCACGGGCACGGCCTGGCCGCCGTGGTGGGAATCGCTGACGCTGATGTTCCAGCAGGAGGTGGCCGAGCGCATCGTCGCGCGCACCGGCGATGAGGCCTATGGGCGGCTTGGCGTGCTGACCGGCTGGCGCGCGCAGGCACGGATTGTGATGCGACTGCCGGCGCGCGCATTCACGCCACCACCCAAGGTCGCTTCAGCCGTGGTGCGGCTCACGCCCCGGCCGGAGCCGTTCCCGATCCGGCCGGCGAGCCTCGAGCGGGTTACGGCCGCCGCCTTCGGCCAGCGCCGCAAAATGCTGCGGTCGAGCCTGCGCCAGCTCCTGCCCGACCCGTTGCCGCTGCTCGCCGCCGCCGGCATCGCGCCC
>JANNSW010000615.1:0-9245 GCA_031403055.1 Hyphomicrobiaceae bacterium
ACCGAAGCGCTGTTTGCGGGGGTGCCGATCCTCTATTCGCGCCAGACCGGGATCGACGGCTATCTGGACGGGCTCGAGGTCGGCGTCGGCGTCGATCCCAACGACATTGCGGAGATCGGCCGTGGGCTGGTGGCGCTCGCCCGGGAGAATGGCCGCTATCGCACCGCGATCGCGGAAGCAGGCAGCGAGCTGCACCGCCGCTTCGATCCGGAGCGCCAGATCGCCCTCTATCAATCCGAAATCAAAGCCGCCGTCGTGGCGAGGCCGAATCCCGGCCATTGGAGCGTCAGCGTGCACGCCGACTGGCGCCCGCTCGAAGCGGAATGGCGCGCGCTCGAGGCGGACGGAGCGCTCACGGCCTTTCAACGCTACGATTGGGCGGCTGCCTGGTACGCCGTCACCAGCCGCCATGGGCGGGCCGAGCCGCTGATCGTGGTCATCCGTCCGGCTCTGGGAGAGCCGCCCGCGATGATCCTGCCGCTCGCGCGCTACATGGCACACGGCGTCAGCACGATCGGCTTTGCCGACATGCGCGTGTCGGACTATGCGGCACCAGTGATGCGGCGCGGCCTCGACTTGTCCCCGGCCGAAGCACGGCTGCTCTGGAGGCGGGTGAAGGCTGCCTTGCCCGCGGCCGACCTCCTGCATTTCTCCAAGCTCGTGCCGGACGCAGGCGGACAGGCCAATCCGCTGCTGAGCGCCGGTAAGCCGGTGGCGCACGTTTTCTCGACACACTCCGTCCCGATCAAGGCACCGTGGCGCGAGCACGCCGGCCAGCGCATGGGCAACCGCAATGTCAAGGATCTGCTGCGGCTGAAGCGCAAGCTCGAGGCGTTGGGACCCGTGCGCTTCGTCGTCAATCACGGATCGCGCGAGACCTCGGCCCATTTCGAAACGCTGGTCGCGCAGCGGACCGCGCGATTCTCCGCGCTGGATCGCAACGACGCGATGGCCGATCCGGTGTGGCAGGAGCTCTACCGCGGTGTGGTCGAGGGCACCGACGCGCGTCCCTATGCGACCCTGATCGGACTGGAGGTCGGGGGCGAGCTGATCGCGGCCGGCTACGGCCTCGAGCACGACGGATCCTATCTGCTGCTGGTGCCGAGCTTTGCCTATGGGCGTTGCGACAAGGCCTCGCCCGGACTGCAGCTCGTCTTCGCCGCCATGGAGTGGGGGGCCGAGAAGGGGCTCGCGACCTTCGATCTGACGGTTGGCGACGAGCCCTACAAGCGCTCGTTCCAGGCCCAGAGCCGTCCAGTGTACGAATGGATGGAGCCGCTCAGCGCACGCGGCATCGCGCCCTGGCTCACCTGGAAGACGAAGGTCTGGCTGCGCCGGCATCCGGGCTTGCGCGCCCGGTTGAAAAGGTTGATGGGGCGAACGGCGGACTGATACGGGCACGGATATTGCTTCTGGTCGTCTGCGGCCGGCCTGGCTGTGGCGTCCCTGGATGATGGGCGCGCATTGTGCGGGCGAGGCCTTGCCGGTTGGGTGAGGTAACGAAAATGCTACAGGCGACGGCGAGCGACGACCGGGCCATTCGGGATCTGCGGCGGCGCAAGCTGGCGCCGCGGCCGGCCAGACCTGCGCCCGTGAATGGAACCACTCAGGTCTCCGATAGCGCGACGATCGGCGCGGAGCTGCTCGGGCTCATTGCCGGGCTATGGCGCAGCCGCTGGCTGATCGCCCTGGCCACCGGGCTCGGACTGCTCGCGGGCATCGCCTTCCTGTTGATGCAGACGCCGATCTATCAATCGGTCGCGCAAATCCTGATCGATCCGCGCGAGAAACGGATCATCGACGGCGCCGTGGTGCCGCAAGGGTTCGGCAGCTCGGCGGTGGGAGCGGATACGCTGCTCGTCGACAGCCAGGTAGAAATCATCAGCTCGCGCTCGGTGCTGGAGCGCGCGGTCACCGAGCAGAAGCTGCTCGACGATCCGGAGTACTTCAAGCCGCGGTCCGGGGGCATGCGCGCCTCACTGAGAAACTGGTTCGGCGCATTCGTCCCGGGCTATGAGCCTGAGCAGCCGGTCAAGGCCGCCCCGATCGACGTCGTCATCGACCAATTGCGTGAGAGCTACCTCTGGATCAACAGGTCCGGGAACACCTACATCGTCGATGTGGCGATCCTGTCGAAGGATGCCGCCAAGAGCACCCGTGTCGCGAACGCGGTCGCGGAGGCCTACCTCGCCGACCTGAACAAGATCTCGAGCGATACGACCCACGATACCACCCGCTCGCTCGAAGCCAGGATCGACGAGCAGCGCGAGAAGGTGCGCCTCGCCGAAAGCGCGGTCGAGACCTACAAGGCGCAAGCAGGCCTGATCGGCTCGCCAGGGCTGCTCGTCGACGAGCAGCAATTGCGCGAGCTGAATGCCCGGCTGGTCATCACCCGCACCCAATCGGCCGCGGCACGGGCACGCTACGAGCAACTGAAGAGCGTTGCCGCCGACAGCATCGATGTCGGTGCGACCGCGGTTGCGCTGCTGTCGCCGGTGATCTCCAACCTCAGAACCCAGCACGGCGCGGTCGCCCAGCGCGAGAGCCAGCTCGCCAAGACGCTCGGCCGCAAGCATCCCGATCTCATCAATGTCCGCGCCGAGCTCGCCGGCATCGAGCAGCAGATCGGCGCCGAGCTCAGCCGGATCAAGGCGAGCGCGCGCAACGAGATGAAGCTCGCGGAAGCCAACCAGAACGCGCTCGAGGGCGCCCTCGACACTCTCAAATCGCGCGCCGACGAGAACAACCAGGCCCAAGTCAAGTTGCGTGAGCTGGAGCGCGAGGCGCAGGCGGCAAGGGCCGTGTTCGAATCCTACCTGATCCGCGCCAAGCAAACGAGCGCGCAGGAGAAGCTCGAGAGCTCCAGCACGCGCATCCTTTCGCTGGCGACGGTGCCGCTGCGGCCCGTGTTTCCCAAGCCACCGGTCGTGCTGATCGCATCGCTGCTGGCCGGCCTGATGACGGGGCTCGCGATCGCCTGGGGCCGCATCGTCCTCGCCGGTTTTCGCCGGCAAGCCAATGCTGGCGTAGCATGACGCCACGCGTCGTGCGGCAGCGAACCTCTGGCGGCCAGCTGGAATGGCGCTATAGTCGTCGCCAGGGTGCTTCGATTGGCGATCGGCAGGAGGCTTGGCATGGCACAGGATACAGGGTCGGGTGGAACAGGTGGGTCGCGGATGGTGACCTATGGGGCGCTGGCGGTTGCAGCGCTCGCGGCGATATTTGCCTATCAGGCCGGTAGCGGCAGCAGCGAGCTGCAATCGCGTGCCGAAAAGGCCGCACAGCAGGTCACGACCCTTTCGGGCGAGCGCGACCAGTTGAAAGGCGAGGTCGACAAGGTGATGGGCCAGCTGAAGGCGGCGGCCGGCGAGGGCGGCGCCCTCAAGACCAAGCTCGATGGTGCGATGGGCGAGCTCAACGCGCTGAAAGCCCAATTGCAGAGCGCTCTCGGGGAACGCGACAAGCTGCAGACAGAGCTCGACGCCGCGGCCAACCACGTCGAGGAAACGACGGGTCAGCTGAACTCAGTGACCGAGCAACTCGCCAAGATCACCGGCGAGCGGGAAAAACTGATGGCCCTGGCCGACAGCCAGAAGAAAGAGGCCGAGAAGCAGAAGACGATGGCCGACGGCTTGAAGAAAGAAATCGAGAAGCTGAAGGCGGCCACGACCGCCACCCCGTGACGGATGCGGGCGAGCTGCGGCTCGGTGCCATTGCGGCGGGCGGCAAGCGAGCGATCGCGCGTGCGCTCGCCGCGATCGAGCGCGAGCGGGAAAGTCCTGCGGTCGAAGCGCTGCTCGACGAAGCGTACCGCTCGGCGCGCGCGCATGTGATCGGCATCACGGGTCCTCCTGGCGTCGGCAAGTCGACGCTCGTCAACGTCATGGCCGCACGCTGGCGCGCCGCCGCAACCACGGTCGGCATCATCGCGGTCGATCCATCCTCGCGCGTCTCGGGCGGAGCACTGCTCGGCGATCGCACACGCCTTGCCAGTGATCCGGCCGACAGCGGGCTCTATTTTCGCTCGCTCGCGGCGCGTGGCCGGCTCGGGGGGCTCGCCGACCTCGCCTTTCCCGCGGTCGTCCTGTTCCGGGCACTGTTCGACCGGGTGCTGGTCGAAAGTGTCGGTGTGGGACAATCCGAAGCCGAGATCACGGCGGTCGCCGATACCGTGATGCTGTGCGTGCAACCCGGCTCGGGCGACAGCCTGCAGTTCATGAAGGCCGGGATCATGGAGATCCCGCATCTGGCCGTCGTCACCAAGGCCGATGTGGGAGCGGCGGCTCGCCGCGCGGAAGCCGACATCAAGGGTGCGTTGTCGCTGGCCATGCCGCTGGGACGCGCCGTCGATGTGCTCGGCGTCTCGGCGTCGAGTGGGGATGGGCTCCAGCAGCTCGATCAGGCGCTCGAGGCGCATTGGCAGCACCTGGCTAGCCATAACCGGCTCGAGACGGGGCGCCAGCAGCAGGCCGAGAGCTGGCTGCGCGACCTGGTCAGAATCGAATACGGCCGGCGGGGAGAGGAAGCGGCGAGCATGCTGCTGCGCCTGCCGCGGGGCGTGGCGCCATTCAGCCATGCGAAACGTCTGCTCGCCAGCCTGGAATTGCGCCGCTTGCCGCATTGAGCCGGCGCCCGAACTCCCGATCGGCTCAGAGCAGATCGTGGAGGTCGTTCTCGCTCGAGCGCCGGCGCAGCTTTGGAACGGCAATCGTCGGATCGGCCGGCCGCAGAAAGTAGAGCACGAACGCGAGCGGCGGCAGCAGGAAGCACCAGAATGCCCAGGACTGTCCGTCGCGTCCCCGGCGAGGTGCGATCACGAGGGCGGCGATCGCGGCGACGATGCTGGCGATGCCGTAGGTGGTGATGAGGATCGGGATCATGGGGAGCTTCATAGAGGTCCATCATGTCGGCATCAAGCCGCGCTTTGATCGAGCGCAAAGACTGTGTAGCACTCGAGGCGCGACAGCGTGCCGGTTCACATTGCGGTCCCGGTCAGGGACAATGCAGCAACGCGACGATCGCTCGATCGGGAGAAGACCCATGACCGCCTATGCCCCATCACACGGTCTCGGCGAGGAGAGCTCGATCTGGTTCAAGCTGACCCCGCTGCTGAAGGGACCCGAGAACCCGATGCACGTGCTGATGGAGATGGGGCGGCGCTATGGCGGCTGCATCCCCGTCAACATCGCCAACCAGCGGGTGGTGCTGCTGTCCGATCCCGATCATTTCAAGCACGTGCTGGTGACGAAGCCCGATACCTACGTGAAGTACTTCGACGGGCTCAGACCGATTTTCGGCAAATCGATGATCACGATCGACGGCGCTCTCTGGCAGAAGATCCGCGCGCCCCAGCAGCCGGCCTTCCACCCCGACATGTTCGCCGAGTACGTGCCGTATTTCCTCGAAGCCATCCGCGCCAAGACGAAGGTCTGGGAGGAGCTGGCGCGCACCGGCGAGGAAGTGGAGATGGTCGAGCAGACCTGGACGCTCGCCGCCGACATGATCTGCAAGGCGCTGTTCGACCGCGACATGCCGTTCAATCCGCACTTCGTGTTCAAGTGCGTGAAGACCTACACCGACGTGATGAACCACAAGTCGATCCGCCTGAAGCGACAGGCGGGCGAGATGTTCGAGGTGAAGGAGGAGGACGCGGCCAAGGCCATGGAAACCTGGGGCGGCGTACCCGATATCGTGTTTGCGGCAGACCCGCGCGAGCACCGGGAGCGGACGCTCTATACGATGCTCAAAGCCGCCGAGGACGATCCCAACGCGCCCGAGTTCGACCACCAGCAGGTCGTCGACGAGTTGAAGCAATACCTCTGGGCCGGCACCGAGACGACGGCCTTGACGCTCGCCTGGGCGCTCTATCTGACCTCAATCGATCCCGCCGCCGCCGACCGTATCCGCAAAGAGGGCGAGGCCGTCTATGGCGACCGCGAGCCCGCCGCCAACGACTATTCGGCGCTCGCCTACACCCGCGCCGTGATCCAGGAGACGATGCGGCTCTATCCCCCGATCTGGGGCCTCATTCGCATTGCCGCGGACGACGATACGATCGGGGGCAAGGAGATCAGGAAAGGCGACAAGATCGTCATGTTCGCCTATGGCGCCCACCACAACGAGAAATACTGGGAGGAGCCAGAGGCGTTCCGCCCGGAGCGCTGGATGGGGGACGCGGCCAAGAAGCGGCAGAAATACACCTATCTCCCCTTCGGCGCCGGCAAGCGCAGCTGCATCGGGGGGGCGATGAGCCAGGTCGAGAACACGCTCGCCTTGTCGATGCTGTTGCGCCGATTCCAGCCCGAGTACACCGGCCCGGTGCCCGCGCCCATCAGCGCGACGGTGACGCTGACGCCCAAGGGCGGGTTGAGGTTCAAAATCAGGGAACGGGCGCTCTAGGTCCGCCCGGTGCCCCCGGCAAGCTCAGCCTGGTGCCTCAGTGCAGCACCAGTCTCGGGCCGGTGCGCGGGCCAGCGCCGGTGTCGAACCAGGCGAAGGTCAGCAGGCCCGCAATGAAGCCACCGAGATGGGCCTCCCAGGCAATCCCGGCGCTCGGATCGAACGGATTGCCGGCAAGGCCCGTCAGGAGGTTGATCGCCGCCCAGGCCACGATCGCAAGCAAGATCTGGGGGTCGCGGAACATGGCAGCGAGTGGGGTGCGGGGAATTGCCTGGGGATAGCGGCTGAAGGCTTCGAGCCCGCCCATCCTGAGCCCCGAGAACAGGAACCGCAAGACGCCGGCGAGCAGGCCCGATACGGCGGCCGAAGCCCCGATCATCGGCACGATCGAGCCCCAGTTCAACGCCAGATAGAGCGCTGCACCGGCGATGCTCGTCGCCACCGCGAACAGGATGAAATTGCGCCCGCCGATGCGCCGCGCGATGGCACCGCCAAAGGCGAGCAGCCAAGCCGAATTGATCGCCAGATGGATCCAGTCGCCGTGCAACAGCATGTAGGTGAGGGGGGAAGCGAAGGCCGCACCGATGCCGCCCGGCAAAACGCCGAGGAGCTCGGTGTAGCGCGCGGGGATCAACGCGAGCGTCAGCACAATCCGCTCGTCGATCGCCGGGTCGACCACATTGCGGATCGCGTGCACCGCGACGAGCAGACCGATCGCCCAAACGACGGCGTCCGGCACATTGAAGATCGGCTGTCGGTCCGCGCTCATGGTTCCTCCGGGGGAAGCTGCTCTACTGGAGCAACCCATAGAGCATATCCCGGGCGAAGATGAGATTGCGGCGTCAGGCGCCAGCCACCCTACTCGACCAGCACCAGCTCCTTGCCGCGGATATCGACGCGGGAGAGCTTGGAGAGGAACGTCATGCCGAGCAGGGTGATGAACTTCGTTCCCGGCTGGCCGATGGTTGCTTCGACATCGCGGATGGTGATGTCACCGATGCGGACCTCGTCGAGCGTCACCGGAGCGGCCTTGGCGGAGCCGTTGGCGGTTTTGGCCACGAGCGTGTAGTCGCTGTCCTTGACGTCGAGGCCGATCGCCATCGCATCCTCGTAGCGCAACGCCACATGGGTCGCGCCGGTATCGACCAGCACGTCGACCGGCTCGCCGTTCAGATAGATCTGCGCGAAGAAGTGACCGTTGTCGGCGGCGCGCAGATGCACCTCGCGGGGGGGGCTCTCGTCGTCGAGGGAAACGTTGGCGGCGGCAGGCTGCTCAGTGCTGGCACTGCCCGCACGCCCGAGAAAGGCGGTGGAGGCTTCGCCGAAATTGATGAACAGGGCAATCGCAGCAGCGCCGAGCCCAGCCCAGATGACCAGCTCACGAACCGCGTTGCCTGTGCCCGACGAAAATCCCATGGTGCTGCGCCCGAGCTGATTGCGCTCGCATGCGGCCGGCCGGTCGCCGGCTCAGCCTCTGAGCGTCAGGAAGTCGCCTGAGAACTCATAAGAGCGCAGCCTGCTTAAAAAACTCATACCAAGCAGGCTCTGGTGCAAAGCTCCCGGCCGGGCGACGAGAGCTTCCACATCGGTGATGATGACCGGGCCGACCGCAACCGTCTTCAGCCGGACGCGGGCGGCGAAGGTCGAGCCATTCGCGGTGTTGACGGGAATGGTAAAGGCGAGGCTGGCGACATCGATGCCGGCGCGCTCGGCATCGGCCGGGCGGAGGACGATGGTGGAAGCGCCAGTATCGACGATCATGGAGATCGATTCACCCTCGATCTCGGTACGGGCGAGAAACTGGCCATCAGAATGGCGGCGAATGCGCACGGCGTTCTCGCCCGCCACCGTCTCGACGCCGATCGGCTGGCCGGCGGGCGTCAACTCACCGATCACGCGGTCGGCGACCAGCATGAACTCGTCGCGGAAGCTGTAGCCGGCAACGAGCACGAGCCCGGCGACCGCCCAGAACAGGAAGTCGCGGACGGCGGTGGAGATGCGGCCCTGGTAGCGCGAGAGCATTGGAGCGCCGATGAAGACGACAATGGCAAGACCGGCAGCCATCATGGCAAAGTCGGCGGTGTCGAAGCCTGCGATGGTGCCGGCATCGTGCTGGACGACGAGAGCAATGGCGGCGATCAGCAGCAGGGCCAAGGCGATCCAGCCGATCATGGAGTTCCTCGCGGGGGCTGAGCTCGGGTCAAGAGGCGGGCCTTGGCTTGCGGCTCGCCTGCAACCGCTCCATCACCCGGCGCCGCTCGGCGTCAGTCAGGCGCGACCAGGTCGCGATCTCCCGCAGGCTTCGCCCGCAGCCGACGCAGGTGTCGGTGGTGCGGTCGATGGCGCAGATATCGATACAGGGCGTTTCCAAGGGACTGCCTCGACAGATTCGTTGTCCCGATATGTAGGATCGCGCCCGGCCGAACGCAACCAAAGGCGCGTCGGGGAAGGTGGAGCAAGATCGGGGCCAGGCGATCGGTCAATGGGTTGCACAGTCCCGCCCGCGAGCTCCGGTCAGGGCCACGAACGAAAGTGATGCCGGAGCTGACCTTGGGGACGCCGGCATCGCGTGCGATTTCATAGGTTTGGCAAAAACGGTCACTCCGCTCAGAGCTTTTAACAGTATTAGTGGCCCGCTTAGGACAGCCAGAACAATAACTGAATCTTTTTCGCGAGCGGTTGTGCCTTGGCGTAGGGTGCAATAGGCACCTTCGGCTGGCGTTGCGATCCGGGGTGGTGCAATACGGCCTGAAGAAGGCCTATTGCACCCTACAGATCCCGTGCTCGACTTGACGACAACACGTAGTGGTTGTTGTTCGGAGTGTCCTTAAGCCGCCGGCAAATGC
>JANNSW010000616.1:0-7055 GCA_031403055.1 Hyphomicrobiaceae bacterium
GTCCTGGCGCAAGGCGCTCGCACTCGCGGCGGCTGTCGGGATCCGGCCCTGCACCGGAGCCATCATCGTGCTCGTGTTCGCGCTCGGCCAGGGCATGTTCTGGGCAGGGGTCGGGGCGACCTTTGCCATGGCGCTCGGCACGGCAATCGCTGTCTCGGTGCTCGCCAGCATGGCGATCGGTGCGCGCGAGCTGGCGATGCGGATGAGCGGCACCGGCAGCGTCTGGGCTGGCCGCATCGAGACGGCGGCTGGCATCGGCGGATCGGGTCTGGTGATGCTGCTGGGCGTGGTGCTGTTCCTGGCCTCGCTCGGACCGGCGCGGCCGTTCTGACAGCGGCGATCCTCACAACCCCGCCAACTCGCGCAGGGTCGGGACGATCGAGGCGATCAGCAGCAGGGCCATCAGCCCGTTGAACAGCCGCACCCGCACCGGGTCCTGCAGCAAGGGCCGCAGCGCCACGCCGAACCCCGTCCAGACGCTGATGCAGGGAATGTTGATGGCGCCGAACACGATCGCGATCCAGGCGATGCTCGCCAGATAGCTCTCCGGCCGCGTGAAGGTCGCCGCCGCCGTCAAGGCCATGGCCCAGGCTTTTGGATTGACCCATTGGAAGAGCGCCGCCTCGATGAAGCGGAACGGCCGCACGCTGCGCGTCTCGCCATCCCTGGCGATCGGGCCGCTGTTGGCGATCCGCCAGGCGAGCCAGAGCAGATAGGCGACGCTGAAGATCTTGAGCCCCAGATAGAGCGTTGCATTGGCGAGGATGATCTGCCCGACGCCGAGCCCGACCAGCACCAGCATCAGCACGAACCCGAGCCCGACGCCCAGCATGTAGGGGATCGAGCGCAGCATGCCGTGATTGGCGCCCGACGCCAGCAGCATCATGTTGTTGGGCCCGGGCGTGATCGAGGAGACGAACGCGTAGAGGGCGAGGGCGAGCAATTGGTCGGTGGGCACGTCGACACCTCCGAATAGGTCAGCAATGTTGACCTAACATCGAAGCCGCGACGAGGCAAGGCCGGCAGGCGGTGTTCGAGGATGGGTGGGGGGGGGTGGTGAGGGTCTTCCTCTCGAGTTCGTCAGCCGGTAGTGCTTGCGGTTGGGGTATCACAACTGGCGCGACGGGACCCATGGCCGACATATTCATCTCATTCAGCACCGCCGACACTGCGCGCGTTCGACCGATTTATGACGCATTCAAGGCGCGCGGCCTGACGGTGTTCTGGTCGAACGACATCCCAGCTGGCGCACCCGACTATCACGCCGTCATCAAGGATGAGATCAGGAAGGCTCCGGTCGTCGTCGTCGTGTGGACGCACAACTCGATCATCAGCCATCCTGTCTCGCAGGAGTGCAGCCAGTCTGAGCGCGACAACAAGCTCATGCAAGTGCTGATCGACGAAATCGAGCCGATCGACTTCCCGATGGAGGTCCGTTTCAGGGCACAGAAGACGTTCCTGATCGGCTGGACCGGCGACCCGCAGCATTCCGGATGGGTCCGGCTCAATGACGCGCTCGATGGGCGGCTCGGCCGGAGCGCCAGCGCACACTCGCAGCCTGTGTCTCCGGTGCCGCCAAGGCCACATTCGAGCGAAGCCGAGCGCGAGTGGCGGGCGCACGACCTCGACAACTGCACCGATCCAGGATTGCTCAATGCATACCGCGCCAAATGGCAGAGCGTCGACTTCGTGTGGGCCTACAAGGCGCAGCAGAAGGCGGTTGCGGTGGAGACCGCGGAGCGCGAGCGGCAGGTACGTGAAGCTGAAGAAAAAGCCGCCAGCGAGCGTGCGGCGGAGGACGCACGTCAGCGAGCGGCTGCGGTAGAGCGTGAGCGGCAGGCTCGTGAAGCTCTGGAGCAGGCGGCCCGTGAGCGCCTGGCTTTGCTCGAACGTTTCAGGCCCGGGTCAGGCAAGGCGTTCAAGGACCTCGACGTTGGCCCCGAGATGGTCGTGGTGCCGGCCGGCAGTTTCGCGATGGGTGAAACCGGCGCGCAGCACCAAGTCGCCATCGATGCGCCTTTCGCAATCGGCAGGTTCGCCATGACATTTGCCGAGTGGGACGCCGCGCAGGCCCATCCCGACTGGCAGAAACACGCTGGCATCGCTTCGCGCAAAGCCAACGACCATAGCTGGGGACGTGGAATGCAGCCGGTGATCGACGTCTCGTGGGAAGATGCCAAGGCCTATTGCGCCTGGCTGTCGAAGGTGACGTCGCGGACGTATCGGCTGCCGACGGACGCAGAGTGGGAGTATTGCTGCCGGGCGGGGACAACGACGACGTTCTGGTGGGGAGACGAGATATCAACAGCGCAAGCGAACTATAATGGCGACCACACCTATGGTAGCGGCAAGAAGGGAGAGTATCGGAAACGCACTGTTCCGGTCGATAGCTTCAAGGCGAACCCCTGGGGCCTCTATCAGGTCCACGGCAATGTTTGGGAATGGTGCGAGGACAATTACGACGCATCTTCCCGCGTTCTCCGCGGCGGTTCCTGGAGCAACGTTCCTCAGCTCCTCCGCTCCGCGTTCCGCAACAACGTCCGACCCGACAACCGGTACTACGGCTTCGGCTTCCGCCTTGCCAGAACGCTCTAACCTCCTACATCCATTACATCTTTACGTCTTGAGCACAGTGGTCGATCCGGGCTCGGTCTGAGCAAGTCCGCCGAAGGCGGAATCTTTTGTAGGTTGGGTCGATGAAGGAGACCCAACATTTCCGCGGATGATTTGGCGTTGGGTCTCGACAAGCGCTCGACCCAACCTACGACTCGGTGCAGTCTCTCTCCCGGAGGGTGACAACTCCACTTCCGGGCCTCGTGCTCTTTTGTATTGCGCTTCGGTTGCCCACCAGCAACCGCTCGTCACGCCCCGGACCTGAACGGCCTCCGCGGCCGACCGGCGCCGTTGGCGCCTACCCCTGCCGCCGGCTCATGAACGCCAGCCGCTCGAGCAGGTGCACGTCCTGCTCGTTCTTCAGGAGCGCGCCAGCGAGTGGCGGGATCACTTTGCGCGGATCGCTCTCGCGCAAGGTTGCGGGATCGATGTCCTCGTTGAGCAGGAGCTTCAGCCAGTCGAGCAGCTCGGAGGTGGACGGCTTCTTCTTCAGGCCCGGCACGTCGCGCAGCTCGTAGAAGACCGTCAGCGCCTCCTTGACGAGGCGCCCCTTCAGCCCCGGGAAATGCACCTCCACGATCGCGCGCATGGTGTCGGGATCGGGAAAGCGGATGTAGTGGAAGAAGCAGCGGCGGAGGAACGCGTCCGGCAGCTCCTTCTCGTTGTTGGAGGTGATCAGCACGACCGGGCGTTGGCGCGCTTTCACCATCTCGCCGGTCTCGTAGACGTGGAACTCCATGCGGTCGAGCTCCTGCAGCAGGTCGTTGGGGAACTCGATGTCGGCCTTGTCGATCTCGTCGATCAGCAGCACCGGGCGCTCGCCGGCGGTGAACGCCTCCCACAACTTGCCGCGCCTGATGTAGTTGGCGATGTCCCTGACGCGCTCATCGCCGAGCTGGCTGTCACGCAGCCGCGCGACGGCGTCGTACTCGTAGAGGCCCTGATGCGCCTTCGTCGTCGACTTGATGTGCCATTCGATCAGGCGGGCGCCCAGGGCTCCCGCGATCTCGTGGGCGAGCACGGTCTTGCCGGTGCCGGGCTCGCCTTTGACGAGCAGGGGGCGCTCGAGGGTGATGGCGGCGTTCACCGCGATCCTGAGATCGTCGGTCGCCACATAGGATTTCGTGCCCTCGAACCGCATGCCGTCAGTCTCCTCAGTGCGCTTCAGCGGCGGCACCATAGGGGGCGAGGTCGGCGGCTTCAATCGTCGGTTCGCGTTGGGCGCTTTCGGCGCCGCGGTCCTGGCTCGCTGATCGGCAGGCGCCGCTCGACCTCGATTGTCTCGAGCCCGACCCGGCAGGCATAGCAGAGCATCTCGACGCCGGCCGCCCGTGCCGTGTCGAAGGCCGCGCCGTAGCCCGCGTCGATGTCGCGGGCGAGGCGGAGCTCGTCGCCGTCCGCGCGCTGGACCAGATAGACCATCGCCGCGCGCTTGCCTTCGGCCACCATCGCGGCGAGCTCGGCGAGGTGCTTGATGCCCCGCGCCGTGATCGAATCCGGGAACTCCGCAAGGCCGGCCCGCCGCGACAGATGCACGTTCTTGACCTCCACATAGCAGGCCGGCCGCCGCTCATCCTCGAGCAACAGGTCGATCCGGCTCGACTGCCCATACTTCACCTCCCGGCGCAGGCTGGAGTAGCCCGCCAGCTCGCCGATGCGGCCGTCGAGAATGGCCTCCTCGACCAGCCGGTTGGGATGGTTGGTGTTGACGCCGACGAGCGTCGGGCCGGCGCCGAGATCGGCTTCGACCAGCTCCAGGGTCAGCGCGTACTTCCGCGTGAGGCTCGCCGAGGTCGAGAGCCAGACCCGGGCTCCCGGTGTCGCAAGCCCGATCATCGAGCCGGTGTTGGGGCAGGTCGCCGTCGTCTCGCTGCCATCCTCCAGCACCACATCGGCGAGGAAGCGCTTGTATCGCCTGACGAGTCGGGCGGGGAGAAGGGGGGCGGGCAAGCGCATGGGAGATCAGGCCTCGGTGAATGGCGCAATTGCGAGAGTCGACTATGATAGGGCGAGGACGGCGGCGGATGCACGGGAACATGACCATGGGCGTGGCGGCGGCAGCGGGCGGGATCGTGACGGCAGCCCTCCTCGTGATCGGCGACGAGATCCTGTCGGGGCGCACCAAGGACAGGAACATCGGCTTCATCGCCGAGCACCTGACGGGGATCGGCATTCAGCTGCGCGAGGTCCGGGTCGTGCCGGACATCGAGGCTGAGATCGTCGCCGCGGTCGATACTCTGCGTCACCGCTTCGACTACCTGTTCACGACCGGCGGCATCGGTCCGACCCATGACGACATCACGGCGGATGCGATCGCCAAGGCCTTCGGCGTCGAGATCGACGTCGACGAGCGGGCGGTCGCGGTGATGCGGCCGCACTACGAGACGATGCAGTTGCCGCTGACGCCAGCGCGCCTGCGGATGGCGCGCATCCCGACCGGCGCGGACCTGATCGACAACGCGATCTCGAAGGCCCCCGGCTTCAAGCTCGGCAACGTGATCGTGATGGCGGGCGTGCCGAGCATCATGCAGGCGATGCTGATCGCGGTGACGCCCGCGCTCAGGACCGGCGCGCGGATGCTCTCGGCAACGCTGACGGTGTGGCGCCCCGAAAGCGATATCGCCGAGCTCTTCCGCGCCGTGCAGGGCGAGTTCCCAGAGGTGGCGATGGGCAGCTACCCCTTCTCCGAGGACGGCAAGTATGGCGCGCACCTGGTGCTGCGCTCGGTCGCCGTTGCGACCCTCACGGCGGCGGAAGGGCGGCTCAGGGCGGAGCTGGCCGGGCGTGGGTGGATATGAGTGATCTCACCCGACCCGGCGACCGGTGCGGCCTACCTTGGAGAGCTTAGGCAGCCAGAACAATAACTGAATCTTTTTCGCGAGCGGTTGTGCCTTGGCGTAGGGTGTAATAGGCATCTTCGCCGTATTGCACCTTCGGCTGGCGTTGCGAGCCGGGGTGGTGCAATACGGCCTGAAGAAGGCCTATTGCACCCTACAGATCCCGTGCTCGACTTGACGACAACACGTAGTGGTTATTGTTCGGAGTGTCCTTAGCGATGTCCCCCCTCGATCTCCCCTTCGACCTCGACGCCATGCTCGCGGGCTTGCGCACATGGGTCGAATGCGAAAGTCCGACCTTCGATGCAACGGCCGTCGGGCGCATGCTCGATCTCGCCGCGCGCGAGATGGCGGTGATGGGCGCTTCGATCGAGCGGATCGCGGGGCGGCAGGGCTTTGCCGGTTGCGTGCGGGCGCGCTTCCCCCATTCCCGCTCGGGCGAGCCCGGGATCCTGATCGCCGGCCACCTGGACACGGTGCATCCGGTCGGCACCCTGCAGCTTCTGCCCTGGCGCATCGAGGGCAACCGCTGCTATGGGCCGGGCGTCTTCGACATGAAGGGCGGCAACTACCTCTGCCTGGAGGCGATCCGCCAACTTGCCCGCGCTGCGATCGCAACGCCGTTGCCGGTCACGGTGTTGTTCACGCCCGACGAGGAGGTCGGCACGCCGAGCACGCGTGATCTGGTCGAGGCCGAGGCCGCGCGTAACCGCTTCGTGCTGGTGCCCGAGCCGGGCAGCAAGCCCAATGGCGTGACCACCGGGCGCTATGCCATTGCCCGCTTCGATCTCGCCGCGACCGGCAAGCCGAGCCACGCGGGCGCGACGCTTTCGTCCGGCCGCTCGGCCATCCGCGAGATGGCCCGCCAGATCCTCGCCATCGAGGCAATGACGGACGAGGACTGCACCTTCAGCGTCGGGGTCGTGCATGGCGGGCAATGGGTCAACTGCGTCCCGTCCGTCTGCACCGGCGAAGTCTTGAGCATGGCCAAGCGCCAGCGGGATCTCGATCGCGGCGTCGAGCGCATGCTGGCGCTCGCGGGGACGGCGAACGACGTGACCTTCGCCGTCACGCGCGGGGTGACGCGCCCGGTCTGGGAGCCCGAGGCCGGCACGCTCGCACTCTACGAGCGGGCGCGCGGCCTCTGCCGCCAGATGGGCCTCGACCTCAGCCATGCCAGCGCCGGCGGCGGCTCGGATGGCAACTTCACCGGCGCGATCGGCATCCCGACGCTCGACGGCCTCGGCGTGCGCGGCGCCGGCGCCCATACGCTCGAGGAGCACATCGCGATCGACAGTCTGGTCGAGCGCGCCCGGTTGATGGCGGGGTTGCTGGCGACGCTGGAGTGAGCGCCGCATCACACTGAGGACACACCCAACAACAACTGCTCCGAAATGCCCGCTTTTCCGGACGATTGGAGCCCCGGCTTCGCCGGGGCGGAGATCGATCCGGGAACCAGCGCACAGACGCGGCGAAGCCGCAACATATTGAGCCTTCAGCACTTTTCATGCTGGATCCCGGCTCTGCGCTCCCGTTGGTCGCTTGGCCGGGAAGGCGGTCGGAGGTGTATCCTGCCCTCCGAGTCGGTTCACTTATTGTTCCAAG
>JANNSW010000617.1:0-2524 GCA_031403055.1 Hyphomicrobiaceae bacterium
TTCCGGCGCTTGGGATCGGCTCCGAGCGCCTGCAGAGCCTTGGGCGGCAGCCGCCTCCCCCAGCGGTAGATCGCCCTCAGATCATTGGCCCCCGAGAGCATGGCGCCGAGCGCGATCAAGATCATGGTTGGAAGCGAAAACCGCCGCCCCTTCTTAGGGCGACGATCCGGAATGCCGGCAAGAGCTGCTGCCAGTGTGCGCCCGCTCATCGAAGACCCCCCTCTTGCTGCCGGGCCTTCAGAATCCTGTTCGCATCACTATGCCATGCGGTGAATTGAATCACCCTGCGCCGTAGCCGTCACATTGAGAATTGCTGCACGCGATCAACGGCTTTTTCGTACCGGTGGAGAATCAGGTAGTTTCCATGCACGCGCTGACGCAATCCACGGGCAATATCGTCACGAGGCGGCCCGCTTTCAGGGAAGTCGACAAGTCCACGGCATTTTGCTTCGATCTCGACGGTGAAGGTCCGCGCGCGATCGGGATTGCGTACCGCGATGTAGCGTGCAATCGAAACCAACTCCCGTCGCGCTGCAGTGCGGAAGCGAAGCGTCGTCATGCGGCTTCACGAGCCACGAGCTGATGCTTCAGTTTCGTCGATGGCCGCACGCATTTCGGCAAACACCTCTTCCACTGTATGCTCGCCACCCTCCTGCTCGGCGAGCAGCACGGCAGCCCGAAGCCAAACATTGCGGATAGCCGCGCGACACGCCGAGTCCGAGACTGCCGAGCCCACCTCGCGCATGAACGCGTCCGGAGAGCCGCCCGGATCAATCGCCACTGCAGCCTCGATCGCCTTTGTCAGTTGGGGAGATAGCTCGTTCATGCTGACATCATGCCACAGAAGCGCCCTTGGCAAAAGAGCCCGACACCTCAACACTCCACCACCGTCACCGCCAGCCCGCCCTGGCTCGTCTCCTTGTATTTGTCCTGCATGTCGAGGCCGGTCAGGCGCATGGTCTCGACGACCGTGTCGAAAAAGACGATGTGCTGGCCGTCGCCCGCCAAAGCAAGCGAAGCCGCGTTGACCGCCTTCACCGCACCCATGGCGTTGCGCTCGATGCAGGGCACCTGCACCAGGCCGCCGACGGGATCGCAGGTCATGCCGAGATGGTGCTCGAGCGCGATCTCGGCCGCATTCTCGATCTGCTCGTTGCTGCCACCCAATGCCGCGCACAGCCCCGCCGCCCCCATGGCGGAAGCCGATCCGACCTCGCCCCTGGCAACCGACCTCGGCGCCCGAGAGCGAGGCGTTCTCCTTGATGATGCCCCCGAACGCGGCCGCGGTCAGCAGGAATTTGTGCACGCCGCCGCGGTCGGCGCCGGGACAGAGGTCGCGGTAATAGCGCACGACCGCCGGAATGACGCCGGCCGCGCCGTTGGTCGGCGAGGTGACGACCCGGCCCCCGCCCGCGTTCTCCTCGTTGACGGCGATGGCGAAAGCCGAGATGCGGTCGAGGCACTGGTGGGGATACTTCAAGTTGCGCGTCTCGTCCGCGATCGCCCTGGCATGGAGATTCTTCGCCCGCCGCCGCACTTTGAGCCCGCCCGGCAGGATGCCCTCGGCCGCGAGGCCGCGGTCGATGCAGGACATCATCGCCGCGACGATGCGGTCGATGCTGTCGTCGACCTCCTCGGGAGAGCGCAGGCATCGCTCGTTCAGAAGCGCGATCTCGGCGACGGTCTTATTCTCGCGGGCACAGATGGCGAGCAGCTCGCGGGCATTGCGGAAGGGATGGGTCACGCTGCGGCCATCGAGCCCGCCACCCGCGGGTTTTCCCGCCACATACTGGTCCTCGGAGACGACGAAGCCGCCACCGACCGAGAAGTAGACCCGGGATGCGATCTCCGCGCCGTCCATTCCCAACGCGATCAGCCGCATGCCGTTGGGATGGCCGGGCGAGGGTGTCTTGAAGTCGAAGACGAGATCGGTGTCGGGATCGAAGGCGATCTCGCGGCGGGCTCCGAGCAACAGGCGCTTCGCCGAGCGGATCGCCGCAACCAGGCCTGGAATGGCGTTCGGGTCGATCTCGGAAGGGCGCTCGCCGCTGAGCCCGAGCAGGATCGCATTGTCGGTGCCGTGGCCGCGCCCGGTGAAGGCGAGCGAGCCGTACAGCACGACGCGCAGGCGCTCGACCTGCTCGAGCAGGCCGAGCCGCTCGAGCCGCGTCAGGAAGCGCGCGGCGGCGACCATCGGCCCGACCGTATGCGAGCTCGACGGGCCGATGCCGATCTTGAAGATGTCGAACACGCTGACCATGGTGCGCCGGCTCCGGGCTTGGGAAAGTTTGCGAGCTCGAAGCTAGCAGCCACCGGACACGTTGGCTCGCCCCAAATGCGCCGCGCCAAGTCGGAAAGGCCGATTGGGCAGTAGGCAGTAGGCAGCAGGCCGTTTGAGTTCCCGCCCACTGCCAACTGCCTACTGCCCAATTCCGACAACGCCGCCGGAGCCGGCAGCCTCGAAATCGACGGGGGGCGGAGCGGCCGGCCCAAGAGGAAGAGTTCGGATGCGGCCATGCCGCTC
>JANNSW010000618.1:0-16196 GCA_031403055.1 Hyphomicrobiaceae bacterium
AACGCAAGGCAGACCAATCTCGCCGTCGCCCAGGTCGAGGCCGACGCCCAGCGCGAGGTCGCCGCCATGTTGAAGGAGCGCACTGTTCCCGTCGACAGCCTGAAGCGTCAGCTCGAGACGCTGAGCGACCGCATCACCGCGCTGAAGGGCGAGGCCGACATGGTGGCGCTCGACCAGGACAAGACTCGGCAGCGGGCGATTGCGGACGCCTTCGTCAACAAGGCGATCCTGACCTTCGGACTTCGCATGTCGACGGCGCTCGAAGAGACGGCAAGAGAGCACCAGATCGCGAGCATCGATGCGCTGCTCGGCGCGTTCCTCGAGACGAACCCCCGCCTCGGCGAAGCGCTGCAGAACCTCGCCTTCGGCTTTGCGGATTCGAACGACCTGAGCGTGATCCTTGCGGAAGCGGCCCTCGTGAAGCCCGGTCGGTCCCGCGAGGCGGACGTTCTCAAAGCGTTTGCCGAGGGGGTCATGAAACCCAACATCGCCGCGCTCTTCAATCACGGCTCCAAGGTCGACATTATCTACCAGTCGAACCTCTCAGGCCTCGGCTCGGCCTTGAATGCCGCGCGCGTGATGATCCGCAGCGCGCACGACACCCGCGTCTCCGCGCTCTTCTCGGATGCTTTCGGCGTCCGCTCCGAACTCGGCGGGCTGACCGTGCGCGGCGCGCTCGACGTCAAGAACATCTTCGACTTCTATCTCCACCGGCATGGCGACCGGACCGTCACCGACGCCAAGGAGCGCGACGGCACGTTCACCGGCGAGCACGTGGAGAAGCGCGTGAGCACGCTTCCTCAGGGCGCGATCGCATCCCATGTGGAGATGGTAAAGACGGCAAAAGGCTTGCGCCAGTCGGCGCCCGAGATCAGCGACATGCCCCTCGCGCATCTGCGGCTATGAGTATTTCTTTCCGCAGGCATTCAATGCCGCCCAGAGCAGCAACATCATGGCCGGCAATCCGGAGGCGCCGGCCGCCTATGTGATGGCGGACGAGGTCATCCACCGCTTCATCGAGCAGCTGAAGTTCAGCTCGATCGAGCACTATCGCGCCAAGGTCGGTGACCGGCTCGACAACCTGATCGCACAGACCTTCATGGACTTCTTCGCGGAGCTCAAGTCCGCGGCCGGCGAGGACAACGCCTAAGGCTTTGCCTTCGATTCCTATGCGAAGGCGATCACCAAGGATGCGCTTTCGAGTTTCGATCTGTTTCTGTCTCTCTACCGCCGCAACCTCGAGAAGCAGCTGGAGACCGCACCCGATGCGGACGCGCGGCTCCTCGAGCAGCAGATCCGGGCCGTCACCTTCATGACCCGCAGCGCCCTCAATCCGGACGTCGTCCGCCCCGGCACCCAGCAGGCCCTCGTCCGCGCCCGCCTCGACAACCACCTCTTCGAGAACACCCTGCAAGGGCAGCGGGATCGGGGGAGGTGAGGGCGGCAGCGAACAGGGTCACGAGCCCCATGTCAGTTGCCCAGATGTTGTCTGCCTGAAAGGCCAGAAGACCATTTGGGGTCACTGACTTCGCGCTTCCGGCCCCCAGACAGGCGAAAACGGTCTGCGGTTCCATTGGGAGTGCCTCAGCAAGCGCTCACCTGCGCGCGGTAGCTATATGGTAGCTGGAGCAATTTCGAAGTGCGGGGTCATCCACCTAACCCCTTGATTTTATTGGCGCGCCGGGAAGGATTCGAACCCACGACCCCCAGATTCGTAGTCTGGTGCTCTATCCAACTGAGCTACCGGCGCCCAAGGGGGATCTCGAGGCGGGATGATCAGCCTCGAGAGGAGGCTCTTCATAGGGCCTCCCATCCGGGCTGGCAAGTGCGAAGAAGCAATCCGCGGCAAACGATGAGCGCGCGGCCCCCACCGCCCCATCGTCCCGTCGCCCCAGCGCTCCATCGCCCCTGCCTCCGGCCGCGGCATGACGAGCCGCTTGCTCTTCTCCGATGCGGGCCATATCGTCTGGTCTCGAGTCACCTGAGGAGCGTTCCCCATGGGCAGCACCGCCACGACCGCCCTTGCCGGCGTGCCGATGATTGATCCGTTCGGCCGGCACGTCAGCTATCTGCGCGTTTCCGTCACCGATCGCTGCGATTTCCGCTGCCTCTATTGCATGGCGGAGCACATGACGTTCCTGCCCAAGGCCGAGCTGCTGTCGCTGGAGGAGCTCGACCGGCTCTGCACGGCCTTTATCGGCAAGGGCGTCAGGAAGCTGCGCATCACCGGCGGCGAGCCGCTCGTCCGCAAGAACATCATGTGGCTGTTCCAGGCCTTGTCGCGTCACTTGAAATCGAGTGCGCTCGAGGAGCTGACGCTGACCACCAATGGCAGCCAGCTCGCAAGGTATGCCGACGAGCTTGCGGGGCTCGGCATCAGACGGATCAACGTCTCCCTCGATACGCTCAGGCCAGACCGATTCAAGGCGATCACGCGCTGGGGCAATTTCGACCAGGTCGAGGCCGGCATCGCGGCTGCCGCGAGAGCGGGCCTGCGGATCAAGCTGAATGCGGTCGCGCTCAAAGGCGTCAACGAGGACGAGTATGACGAGATGATCCGCTGGGCCCATGGCCGCGGCTTTGACCTGACCCTGATCGAGACCATGCCGCTGGGCGAGATCGATGGCGACCGCACCGACCAGTATCTGCCGCTCTCGATCGTCAGGGCGCGGCTGATGGACCGCTGGACCCTGGAGGATATCCCCTACCGCACCGGCGGGCCTGCCCGCTATGTGACGGTCAAGGAGACGGGCGGCCGGATCGGTTTCATCACGCCGATGACCCACAATTTCTGCGAAAGCTGCAACCGGGTGCGGCTCACCTGCACGGGTACGCTCTACATGTGCCTTGGCCAAGAGGATGCGGCCGATTTGCGCGCGCCGCTGCGCGCCCACCCCGATGACGATCGGCCACTCCTCGCCGCCATCGACGAGGCGATCGGCAGGAAGCCCAAGGGCCATGATTTCATCATTGACCGCCGCTCCAGCAAGCCCGCCGTTGCAAGGCATATGAGCGTGACGGGCGGTTGAGCCGTCGCCTGCCCGACGACGTCCGCGCATCACGCCTGCAAGGCCGGTTCTGCCGCCATCCATCCCCGCCGGGGACGGCGCGCCTCGCACGACGGGACATTCGGTCGCGCCGGAGGCTTGGCTGCCCTTCACAACTTCGACATGCTGCTGGGGCCCGCTGGCGCCCGGAGCGGTGCTGGTCGCGCCAGCTATTGGGACACCGAGGAGGGATCATGAAGCTCATAGGGATGGCAGCCGTACTGGCCTGCGGCCTGGCGATCGCCAGCGGTGTGCCAGCCAGCCCCACCCAGGCCGAGGAGGCTGCCGCGACCACGGTCCCCGTCAGCGAGGAGGACAAGGCACTTGCCGGAATCCTCCTCGAGGAGAAGGAATCGCGCAAGGCCTGCAAGATCGACATCTGCTCGATCCTGCGCCACAAGAAGCTCGAAGGCCCCGACATCGGCTGCCACGTGATCAAGACCTGGCCGAAAAAGGACATCAGCGAGCTGATCAAGAAGGCGCGTGTCGAGTGGCCCTGGGGGAACACCTACTGCGTGACCGACGTCAAATTGAAGCGCGCCGTGCTGGTCGCCGCCATGACGGAGCCGAAGTACGAGGCTTCCCTCGACGAGCACATCGTCACTTGCGAGATCGACCGCGGCGCCGGGAACGAGAAATACAAATTCAAGCTGTCGATGGCGCCCAAGATCACCTTTGAGCAGGGCAAGGCCGTCAGCGCCGTCATCAACTGGGGCACGCTCGACGCACCAGCCGTCGCCAAGGGCGTGCTGTGGCCCGCGACCGCCCTCGACAACCAGCTGAACGTCCTCTCGGGCCAAGTGGTCGACGCCGTCAACAAGTTCGCCGGCAGCAAGTGCGACGAGGTCAAGGACGCGCTGAAGGCGGAGTAAGGGGCGCTGCTCGCGCCCCAGACGTGCCCTACCGTGCCACGGCATTGCGCGCCGGCCGTTCCCACCAGAGGCCTGCGAGGTCGGCGAGCACGTTCTCGATGTGCGAGGACGCCCACTCGTCGACCATGCACGCGAAGTCCCGCTCCGGCAGATACCAGGAGAAGCTCGAGCGCGCATTGTTCTCGATCTTCACCCGGCCGATCGGGATCTGCTCGCCTTTGTAGATCTCCTGCAAGGCTTTGTATTCCTGGTCATTGCGGAAGACCATGCTCGCCTGCCGCGAGGCGAGCACGGCTTCGATCGGCGTCGACAGCCACCCGAACCCGCCGCCCCCGCCGCCATCGACCGGCTCGAACGGCTTGCATTCCGCTCGCCGTCCGGGGTCGATCACCAGCTCCTCGGCCGGATAGGCATTGACCTGCACGATGATGACGCCGGAGGTGTGCTCCCGGATCCAGGCCCGGACCTCTCTCTGGCTGAGATAGGCGACCGCGATATTCATCCCGTAATTGTCGAAATAGCCGGCATCGACGACCCGGCGCGGCGGCTCGGTCGGCAGGTCGACCGCGGGCGAGACATAGGCAAACGTCGAGCTCATGCGGGCAGCGGTCGCGACCGAGAACTCGCCATAGGCCCGGGGAAACACGTCGAAGAAATCGAGCGCGGGGCCGAACGCCCTGCCGCTCTGGCTCGAGCGAGCGATACCGGACAGATCCAGATTGCTGATCAGCAGCGGCTGGCCGGTCTCCACCACCATGGGCGAGAAGATCAGTGCCGGGCTGCGGCCGCTGCGCTCGTAGTCGCGGAGCTGGGCAAATGTCGTGCGCCCCAGTGTCGTCCATTGCTGCTCGAGGGCGAGGCCCCGATCGAGCGTCTGCTTGCTGCGCTGGAAGATGTGGAAGAGGTCGGATTGCACCAGCTGCTGGGCGACCGGCGTCAGGCTGTCCCGGCTCTGCGGGCTGCCAGCGAGGTCGGGCGACGTTACGTCCTCGCCACCATTGATATCGCGCGCGATCGCGTCGGCGAGTGGCGTCGCGCCCGGCTCGCCCGGCCGCAGCTCAGGCAGCGCCGCATGATAAGCGGCCGCCACCATGCCACCGGAGGCCCCCGTCATCAGCCTGATGCTCTGAATGAATCCCGGCAGGCTCTTTCCCGGCTCGCTCAGCTCGCGCAGGCGGTCGAGCACCAGTGCCGTCCAGAACGTCGCCGTGTAGGCGCCGCCCGACGTCGTGACCACCACGAACTTCGGCAACGGCGGACCGTCTGCGTTGGAAACCGCTCGCTGGGTCTCGATCTTGCTCGCGGCCCTCACAGCGTTCTTGATATCAGCGAACTTGGTTCTCGATTGATTCGGGCTGGAGGCCTGCTCGGCCAGATTGCGCGCTCGCCCGTTGATCCTGACCGGATGCTCATAGTAGTCGGCCATCCCCGGGAATTCATACTTGTAGTTGTAGGCGCCGAACCCGACCACAGTGAGGAGCAGCAAGGCGATGAAAAAACGGATGTTCTCCTGGAAGAAATTCAGGAACACGTAGAGGATGAGGACCATCGCCAGCAGGCTGAAAATGGCGGTCGCCGGCAACAACGTCTTCTGCTGGGTGACAGCCAGCATGGCGCCGACGAACATGACCCAATGCACGAAGACGCGGGGAATCCAGTACTTGTACCAGGGGAGTTTCGACTTCGTGATATCGGATCGGGTGATGCCGTCGTCCTCCGTGACCGCGGCGAGCGCGATCGGATCGCCCCTGATGATCCCCAGAGTTGGTCCCTCGACCAGGCTCGCTACTTTGCCGCCCCGCGAGCGCGTGAAGCCGATCAGTCTCGAGACCATCCGAGGCAGCGCCGCGATCGGCCGGCTCGTCAGAATGATCATATGAACGATCACCTGACCGGCAAGAATGCCGATGATGGCCCGCTCCAGCTCGCCCGGCGCGAGATCGGGAACGCCTTTGCCCTTCAGCCAGACGAGCGCCGCCAGCGGGATCAGCGCCGTCGGCAGTATCCGGATTGCAAAGAAGTTCCATTCCTTGGAGAGCGGCAGCGAATCGATCTCCACCGCCTCGTGCCGGCTCAGCGACACCGCGAACAGCCAGATCGCACCCGCCAGCAGCGTCGCGATCATCTGCGAGACGAATGCCGGGCTGCGCATCAGCGAATCGATGCCAAAGCCCGCAACCTGCCCGTCCTCGCGAAAGAGCAACGGAACGCCATAGTCGCCACCGACGTGCCCGGCGATCAGTGCGCAAGACCCGCCGAACAGGATCAGGAACAGGAAGAAATGCCGCGCGACCCTGCCGATGACCTCGCCGCCAGCTTCCGCGGTTCGCCGCGCGCCATACCAGGCAGCGCCGCCGATCGAAAACAGGATGTTCCCGATGCGCCCGAGTTCGAATGCAGCCATGCTTTCCCCCTACGCCCAACTCGCGGAGAACGCCTACACTATCCGCATTGATGCGTTATGTCAGCATCTTGCGTCTGGCGTAGCGACCGCAATGCCAGGCTCCGCAGCACTTTCTGGCCACCGGGTCCGATCGGGCGACCAAAGCTCGAATTCGAGCAAAGCACAGTGGAATGAAAACACGCCGACATTGAGGTTTCGCTGCCTGGCTGAAGCGAGGGACATCAGCGCATCAATTGCCCAATATACGCCGGCAGAGCAAATGCCGCGCTGTGCACTTCGGGCGTATAGTATCGCGTCGCGGACTTCATGGCGGCGAACCGCAGCGCCAGCGTCTCGACCGGCACCCGCCACAGCCGCGCGTCCTCGCTCGCCCAGCCCAACGCCATCGGCCCGCCCACATAGGTCGGCACCGTCGCCAGATAACACCGTCCATCCGCGAACAGCTCACGGAAATGGGCAACCGACGTTTGCAGCTCATCAGGCTGCATGAACGGCACGCCGTTCTGCGTCACCAGCACCCCGCCCGGTTTCAGGCAGCGCCGGCAGCTCGCGTAGAACTCGCGCGTGAACAGCACGGCACCCGGCCCCTGCGGGTCGGTCGAGTCGACCAGGATCGCATCGAAACGGCGGTCGGTCTCGGCGACCAGCTTGACGCCGTCGGCGATCACGACCTCCACGCGCGGATCGTCGAAGGCGCCGGCCGACACCTCCGGAAACCATTCGAGCGACATGTCGACGACCGTACGGTCGATCTCGCAGAGCACGGCCTGCGCAACCGACGGGTGCTTCAGAACCTCGCGCAGAATGCCGCCGTCGCCCCCGCCGATGACCAGCACGTGCCGCGGCTCGGCAAGCGCGAGCAACGGCACGTGCGTCATCATCTCATGGTAGACGAACTCGTCAGCGAGCGTGACTTGCACCGCGCCGTCGAGGACCATCACGCGACCCAGTCGGTCGTTCTCGAAGATCACCAGATGCTGGTGCTCGGTCTCGTCCTCGAAGAGGACACGACTGACCTTCAGCCTCTGGCCCCAATCGGAATAGAGCGTCTCGTCGATCCAGCGGCCCATTCCGCGTCCTCCAGCCTGTCGCCCCGGAGATGCTCCTTGACCTCGATGCGCTGAGGCGTGAAGGCCTCGTCGAGCACCGTGATCGCCTCATGGGGGCGTGCATGCCCGCACATGAAGATGTCGAGCGCCGCATAGCTGGCCTCGGGCCAGGAATGGATCGAGATGTGGCTCTCCGACAGGACAGCCACACCCGAGACGCCGCCATTGGGCGTGAAGTGATGCAGGTGGATGTGCAGCAGCGTCGCTCCCGCCACCTCCACACAGCGCTTCAATGTCCGTTCGATGTGCTTCAGGTCGTCGAGCCGGCTCGCGCCGAACAGATCGACGATCAGATGCGTTCCTGCAAAACGGATACCGTCGCGCTCGATGAAGTGGTCGAGCCGGTCATCGTTTGCAGCGACGACAGGCGCGAAGTCGTGATCTTCCTTTTGGGCGGTGCTTGCTGCCAAGTCCATCCCCAATTGGAAGAGGGCGTCATGGTTCGCCATATGGCGCTCTCCCCAACCAGCAGACAGTGTGGCCCACACGAGGCCAACGAGGGGCTGCATATGATGGAGTTTGGTGTCATCTTCAAGAAGAATCGGGGTCGCAGGCGAAATATTCTATCGTGGTGGTTTCTTTACGGTTTGCACACACAGCGTGCTGGCGAGTGATCGGGCGCTCCCATGGCGATTGCGGCACGCGCTTCAAGCGGCTAAATGAGCCGCTGCCGACCGACCGCGACCTGCAAGAGACAAAGATGCCAGCGACCCGCTCCGACCTGCTCGCCATGCTCGATCAGCTCGGCATCGACACTCGCACCGTCGATCACCCGGCTGTCTTCACCGTGGCCGAAAGCCTCGAGATCGAGAAGTCGATGCCGGGCGGACACACCAAGAACCTGTTCCTCAAGGACAAAAAAGACCGGCTGTTCCTGGTGGTGGCGCTGAACGACGCCCGCATCGATCTGAAGACCGCCCACAAAGTGCTGGGCTCCGACCGCCTCAGCTTCGGCAAGGCCGAGCTGTTGGAGCAGGTGCTCGGCGTGAAGCCGGGATCGGTTACCCCATTTTCGATCATGAACGACCGGTCGGGCCGGGTGACGATCGTGCTCGACCAGCCCATGCTCGACATCGCGCTGCTCAACTTCCATCCGCTCGAGAATACGGCGACGACGGCCATTGCGCGCGATGATCTTTTGAGGTTCATTCGAACGACAGGGCACGAGCCGCGGATCCTGGCTGTTTCCCACGGCCGGGTGGCCCTCGAAAACGCGCCGGCGCCCGACTAGATGTTGAGAGCCTGCCCGGGGTTTTCGCCCGCGGGTGAGAAGGCAAGGCACCGACCGACAAGCTGCCGATACGAGAGACGGTGAGATCACATGGCCAAGTTTTCGATGCCCACATTCGGCAAGGCTGCCAAGCCCGCCGCCGCAGCACCTGCTGCTCCAGCCGCCCCCGGTGGCGACCTCGTCAAGGACACCACCACCCAAGCCTTCATGAAGGACGTGATCGAGGCATCCAGAACGGTGCCGGTGATCGTCGATTTCTGGGCCCCGTGGTGCGGCCCCTGCAAGCAGCTGACGCCGATCCTCGAGAAGGTGGTGAAAGGCTTCAAGGGCGCTGTCAAGCTGGTCAAGATGAACATCGACGAGCATCCCTCCGTCGCCGGCCAGATGGGTGTGCAGTCCATTCCCGCCGTGTTTGCCTTCAAGGGCGGCAAACCCGTCGACGGCTTCATGGGCGCGCTACCCGAAGGCCAGGTGAAGACCTTCATCGATCGCCTGGTCGGCAAAGGCGGCGTCGCCGGCGAAGGCGATGACGACATCGCGACCGTGCTGCTCTCGGCCAACGAGGCCTACGAGGAAGGCGACCTGCAGGGCGCGGCCCAGATCTATGCGGCGGTGCTCGGCGAGGACAAGGAGAACATCGAGGCGCTCGCCGGACTAGCCAAGTGCTATTTGAAGACGGGTGAATTCGATCGCGCCGAGCAGACCCTTGCGTTGGTACCGCCCGCCAAGCAAGGTGCCGCCCCCATCGTCGGCGCACGCGCCATGCTCGACCTCGCTCGCAAGGCCCCAGCCGCCAAGGACATGGCCATGCTCGCCGACCGCATCAAGCAGAGCCCCACCGACTTTCAGGCGCGCTACGATCTGGCGCTGGCGCTCAATGCCGGCGGCCAGCGAGCAGAGGCGCTGGAGCAATTGATGGAAATCATGCGCCGCAGCCGAGCCTGGAATGAGGAGGCCGCGCGCAAGCAGATCGTGCAACTGTTCGAGGCCTGGGGCCCCAAGGACGAGCTGACGCTGGCGGGCCGCCGGCAGCTGTCCGCGCTGCTGTTCTCGTGACCGCCATGGATGAGGCTGAGGTCCAGGTGAGCGACCGCTACAAGCGCCCTGACGATCTTGCGAAAAGGATCCCGGTCTTCCCGCTGCGCGGCGCGATCCTGTTGCCGCGGGCGACCATGCCGCTCAACATCTTCGAGCCGCGCTACCTCGCCATGGTGGACTTTGCATTGGCCGGCTCGCGGCTGATCGGGATCGTGCAGCCCAATGTCGGCCAGGACCAAGCCGAAAGCCCGATCGGCAAGTCGACCCCGCTGCGGCGCATCGGCTGCGTGGGACGGCTGACGTCCTACTCCGAGACCGAGGATGGCCGCAGCCTGATCACGCTCACGGGCATCAGCCGTTTCGAGATCACGAGCGAAGCCGAAACCGGCCTGCCGTTCCGGCAGTGCAATGTCAGCTACGCGCCGTTCGCAGCCGACCTCTTTCGCGGCCACGGTCAGGAGAGCGTCGATCGTGAGCGGCTGATCAAAGTGCTGAAGGTCTACCTGGAGGCGAAATCGCTGAAGGCGGACTGGCAGGCGATCGGTCGGTGCTCCAACGAGCTGCTCGTCAACATGCTGTCGATGATCAGCCCCTATACGGCCGAGGAGAAGCAGGCCTTGCTGGAAGCGGACAGTCTGCACCGCCGCGCCGAGGTCCTGATCGCACTCGCCGAGATGGAGATCGCGACCAGGAGCGATGGCTCTGGCTCGGCCTTGCAGTAGGGATCGACATGTCCGGCGAGCAAGGCGAAGGCAAACAGCGGGAAGCTCCCGCCAAGGTCGATCCGAAGGTGCTCGAAATCCTCGTCTGCCCGCTGACCAAGACCACGCTCGTCTACGACCGCGAACGCCAGGAGCTCGTCAGCCGCGCCGCCGGTCTCGCCTACCCGATCCGCGACGGCGTGCCCGTGATGCTGGTGGAGGAGGCGCGCAGGCTCGAGGAGTAGCGCCCCCTCTACCGCCCTGCACGCCCCGGCAGCCCCGGATAGAGACCCGGCATCAGCATCGGGGCCAGCGCCGCCGGGAAGGCAATCGCGAACGGCGCCTTGTGCGTCGGCGCCGCAACGATACCGCGCTTCTGCAGCGCCGCCGTCACCCTGCGTGCATTCCGATCATTCAGACCCGTCACCTCCGGAGCTTCGTTCCGAGCGAGCGATCCGTTGGTGAGGATGTGCGCGAGCGCTCGTGCCGCGCCGGGCGGAAGACTGCCGAGAACCTCTTCCTCATTCGCCCATCCCACCACACGCTGCCGCAAGCCTGCCGGCTGAGTGAGCCCTCGCATGAACTCGACCTGATCGATGCAGGCTTCGAGGAAGAATGCCGTCATTGCGACGAGCTCCTCCTCGCTCAAATGGCCCCGGCCATCGAGGTCGTTGCGCCGTTTGAGATCGCATGCCGCAAGATGTTGCTTGTATCGATCCTGCTGCCGCGCGAGGCCGCGCGCAATCGACCAGATGCCGCCGGTATCGAGGGTCGTGGTCAACATCGCGTAGGAAACGAGGCGCGCGACCCGGCCATTGCCATCCGAGAACGGATGGATCCACAGCAGGCGATGATGTGCTGCAGCTGCCTGCAAGACGGTCTCGAAGGACCCGAGCCGGGAGAAGACATGCTCCCACCGGTCCAGGAACCGGGGGACCGAGCCCGGACTGACCGGGATATGCCGGCCGACGATCACATCACTGACGCGGAAGCTGCCGGGAGCAACCGCCTCCCGTTTTCCGCTGTTTGGGTCCTCGATCCAGCCCAGATCCTCGGGCAAGGCCGAGACGAACCGGCGATGGATCTCGAGTATGGAAGGCACGGTCGCCGCTCCACTGACCAGCCCACCATCGTCGATCCAACGTTGGGTGGCGATGTGCGCCGTGGCCTCGAGCAGAAGGTCGCGCTGGCTGCGATCCGCGCTATAGTCGCCGGCGAGCGCACGCTCGATGTCGACCGGGTGTGTGTTGTGACCCTCGATCAGGTTGCTGTAGTAACAGTTCATCGACCGCACGAGATCGCAGACAGGTCCGATCATGCCGGCGGGGAGGCTCGCCCGCAAGCTGGTCGCCGCGCGGGTCAGCTCGAAGGCAAGCTCGTTCAGCCGTGGCCGATGCCGGGAGCTGTCCGAGATGACCAAAGGCTCCATCAGCGAGATCGACTCACCCCGATCCGCTAGGGGAGATGCAATCGAGTGGGCCGGTTTTTTGGCCAGTTTTGCGCACACAGCGAGCCTCTAGAACCGCTAAAAATGGGCATTATCCGATGCCACACTAGCACATTGTGGCCAGTTCGTTGACCACTTTTGGTCGGTTTCGCATCGCTCAGGCCGTGCTCGCCGCCGCGGGCCGTCCCAATGGCCCCTCGTTGACCGGCAGGTGCACGAGGGCTGCCAGCAGGCCGAGTGCTACGCCCATCCACCACACCGGGTCATAGCTGCCCGTGCGATCGTAGACGACCCCGCCCAGCCAGCAGGCCGAGGAAGCTGTCGACCTGATGGCTGAAGAACACGATGCCGAACAGCATCCCCATGTAGCGCACGCCGAACACCCGCGCGACGATGCCTGAGGTGAGTGGCCCCGTCGCAAGCCAGAGCACGCCCATCACGACAGCCAACGGCAGAATGCTCGCCTCCGGTTTCGGCGCCAGCAGCATTGCCGTCACGGCGGCCGAATCGGTCTCGCATCGAGGTAGCCTGGCCAAGCGTTGGAGCAGCCCACCCGGATTGTCGAACGCACCCGCACCCAACTACCAGGTCGGACGCTCCGGCGGAGCGGCAAGGCAAGGGTCCGACGGTTTCACGTCCGGGCGATCGAAAAAGGCCGCGGCCATCCGTTGCCCACACACCGACTGATCGACCACCTTGTGCCCCACTTCGGCGAACTCGAGATAGAAGCCGCGAGCGAGCCGGCTCGCCGTCCGCCGCCCGATCTCGACCGGCGTGATCGCATCGAACGTGCCCTGCAGCACCACCGCCGGAATGCCGCTGGTGACGGCCGCCTTGATGGTCGCGTCCGCTTCCGGCCGGACCCAGCCCGCGCAGGCGAACCAATCCTCCGCGACGATCCCGTAGTTGTCGAGCAGGGGATGGGCCGCAATATCGGCCTCGAGCCTGGCGGCATCCGCGAATGGCACTTCCTCCTGGCAGTCGACCGCGAAATACTTGCCCTCGCCGAAATGATTGGCATCGCCGTAGTACGAAGCCAGCGTGGTGAGCATTTCCTTCATCGCCTCCTGCTCGCCTGCCTTCAACCGGTGGAGCACGACCGCAATCTCGGTCACCGCATCGGCTTCGATCACCAGGTAGAACAGATGCTCGAGCAGCGCCGCGCCGGTAAAGGCAACGTTCGCGGTCTCGCCGTCGTACACGATCGAGACGGCCTTGGGACTTCTGGCATAGCGCGCGACCGCCTCGTCGATCGCCACCCGCAGATCGGGGAAATCGGCCCGGCAAGACTCCCGGAGCGCGCAGGCTCGCGACAACGCATCGAGCGCCGCGTCGAAGGACGCGCGGCGGTTCTCATAGGCCCGCTCGTCGGGCGGATAGACGGAATCGAGCACGGCGGCGCGCAGGCCGGGCGGGCCATGCCGCATCAACGCCAAGGCGACGCGGGTGCCATAGGAAACGCTGTAGATGCTCCAGCTCTCGATCCCGAGCGCCCCGACCAACGCCAGAAAGTCCTCCGCGGTCGCCTCCGTGCCGAAATCGTCGAGATCGAGGCCTGACGCGACCAGCCGCTCGCGGCAGGCATCCGCGGCCGCGACATAGACGCCACGCCGCGCCGCGCGATCGCCGCTGAGCTTCAACAGCCGCAGCCCGGCGCGCTCGACCTCGGGACAATCGAGGCTCGGTCGCGAAAGCCCTGAGCCGCGTTGATCCATCAGCACCAGATCGCGCCCGGCCAGCCACGGCACCTTGTCGAAATAGCTCCACCAGCCTGGCATCTCATCGATGGTCAAACCGACCGAGGAGCCCGGCCCCCCCGTCAGGTAGACGACCGGGTCGGCATGCGCCGACCCACCTGCGCGAGAGAGAACCGCGACAGGCAGCGTGAAGCTGCCGTCGCGCTCGCCGTCCCGGCTTGCCGGCACCGTGAAATGGTAGCAACGTGCCCCATGGGCCTGGGGGATCGCGAACCAACAATCGACCGGCGCAAGGCTGGTGGTATCGGCACGAGCGAGCGTAGCGACCATCAGCAGGGCAGTGGCGAGAAGGATGGCAAGGCGCATGAATTGTCTCTGCTTTGCGATTGCATCGAATGGATCGGGCCCGACAGCACTATCCCACGTGCGACCCTTGCCGATAGCGACCGGGCAGGACCCCGGCTCTGCACTCCTCACCTGCAGCGCCTCGCTTGACCCGGAAGGCGGAAACGGGGCTTGAATGCCGGAGTTGAACCAGGTGCACGGCGGCATCGCGGACAGCAGACAGGAGCAGCGATCATGGCAGCATCCAAGCAGGGCAGCAAAGCATCGGGCCTCGAGGGCAGAGGTCTCCGGATCACACGCATCAACGCCTATCAGGTCGACCTCCCCGTCGCCGAGGGGCGCTATTCCTGGTCGAACAACAATTTCGTCGAGATGTTCGATTCGACCATCGTCGAGATCGAGACCGATGCCGGCATCAAGGGCTATGGCGAATGCTGCCCGTTGGGCCCGGCCTATTTGCCGGCCTATGCCGCAGGCGTCCGTGCCGGCCTGAAGGAGATCGCCCCCAAGCTGATCGGCCTGGATCCCACCCACCTCGCCGTGCTCAATCACAAGATGGATGCCGCACTGCGCGGCCACGCCTATGTGAAATCGCCCATCGATGTTGCCTGCTGGGACATCCTGGGCAAGGCCGCCGGTCTGCCGGCCTACGTGCTGATGGGCGGCGCCGAGCAGGACGATGTCGAGCTCTACCGCGCGATCTCCCAGGAGAGCCCAGAGGCCATGGCCGCCAAGGTCAAGAGCTACCGCGCCGATGGCTACAAGAAGTTCCAGCTGAAGGTCGGCGGCGATGCCGACGAGGACATCGAGCGCATCCGCGCCTGCCGCAAGGCCGTCAGGAGCCCCGATGTGATCGACTGCGATGCCAATACCGGCTGGACCCTGCATGAGGCCGCGCGGGTGGTGAATGCGGTGCGCGACCTCGACGTCTACATCGAGCAACCCTGCCCGACCTACGAGGAATGCCTTGCGATCCGCCGCCGCACCACGCTGCCCTTCATACTCGATGAGAACATCGACGGTCTCGGCATCCTGCAGCGGGCGATCGCCGACGGCGCCATGGATGCGATCAATCTGAAGATCTCCAAGGTCGGCGGCCTCACCAAGGCGCGCCAGATCCGCGACCTCGCCATCGCGAACGGCCTCTCCATGATCATCGAGGATACCCACGGCGGCGACATCGTGACGGCAACGATCGCCCACCTCGCGCAGTCGACACCGGCCGAGTTCCTGTTCGCGGCGACCGACTTCAACTCCTACGTATCGAAGGACATCGCCAAGGGCGCACCCAAGCGCAAGGATGGACGGATGCAGGCCCCGGATCGGCCTGGCCTCGGCTTCGAGCCGATCATGGAAGCTCTGGGCAAGCCCGTGCTTTCGATTGGCAGGTAATCGACCGCATGGGCGGCCGGCGCGAGCGGATCGGCATCGATGCTGCACGGCGCATTGCGCTTGCAGCCCAGGGCTTTGCCGAGCCGCGACCGGCGGGCCCGGTCACGGCCCGCCACGTCCGCCGTGTGCTCGATCGCATTGCGCTGCTGCAGATCGATTCCGTCAATGTGCTGGTGCGTTCGCACTACCTGCCGCTGTTCTCCCGCCTCGGCCCGTATCCCCACGCTCTGCTCGAGCAGCTCGCCTATGCCAGGAAGCGAGAGCTGTTCGAGTACTGGGCCCATGAGGCCTCGCTCCTCCCGCTTGCCATCCAGCCCCTGCTGCGCTGGCGGATGGAGGATGCCCGCACTGGCATCGGGCTCTACAAGGATCTCACGGCCTTTGCCCGCGAGCGCGGTGACTATCTGGATCGCGTCCGCGCCGAGATCGGGGACCGTGGCGCCCTCGGCGCGTCCGAGCTTACCGAGGCTGGCCCCTCGCGCGGCGCCTGGTGGGGCTGGAGCGATGGCAAGATCGCGCTCGAGTACTTGTTCTGGGCGGGTGAGGTGACGACGGCGACGCGGCGCAATTTCGAGCGCGTCTACGATCTGCCTGAGCGGGTGCTGCCGGACGCTGTCCTCGCCTCGCCGGCACCGGCACGAGACGAGGCCCAGCGAGCGCTGCTTCGGCTGTCGTTGCAGGCGCATGGCATCGCGAGCGAGCGGTGCCTGCGCGACTATTTCCGCCTCGGCATCGATGACGGACGCGCCCGGCTCGCCGAGCTGGTCGAGGCAGGCGAGGCCCTTCCCGTCGAGATCCGCGGCCTGGAGCGGCCCTACTATCTCGATCCCAGCGCGAAGCACCCGCGCCGGATCGAAGGCTGCGCGCTGCTCTCGCCGTTCGACTCGCTGGTGTTCGAGCGGGACCGGACGGA
>JANNSW010000619.1:0-4145 GCA_031403055.1 Hyphomicrobiaceae bacterium
AGGATCGGGTGCTTGGGCTCCTTCATCGGTCCGGTCTTGCCGGTGACGAGCCAGCCACAGGGCACGCCGCCGACGCCCTCGAAATCCTTCGCGGTCATCACCGCGACCACGCCGGGGCTTGCAATGGCGGCCGCCGTATCGATCCGGTTGATGGTGCCATGCGCAATCTGCGAACGCACGAACACGCAGTAAGTCTGGTTGTGGAGGGTCATGTCGTCGGTGTACTTGCCGATTCCCTTCAAGAACCGGAAGTCCTCGCGCCGCTTTACCGAGGCGCCGATGCCGTCTTGTGCCATTTGTTTCACTCTCCCGGAGTGTTGATCTCGTTCTAGTTGGCAGCAGGCCGCGGGCAGCAGGCAGCGGGCATTTCCTGCTGCCCGCTGCCTGCTCCCCATCCTAAGCCACAGCCTGACCCGATGCGATCTTCACCGCCTTGACAATGTTGTGATAGCCGGTGCAGCGGCAGATGTTGCCCTTCAGCCAGCTGCGGATCTCCGCTTCCGACGGTTTTGCGTTCGTCTTCAAGAGATCGACCGCGCTCATCACCATGCCGGGCGTGCAGAAACCGCACTGCAGCGCATGAGCCTCGCGGAAGGCCGCTTGCATCGGATGCAAATCGGAGCCTTTGGAAAGCCCCTCGATCGTCGTCACGCGGGCTCCTGCCGCCTGGGCGGCGAGCATGGTGCAGGCCTTGACCGAGCGGCCGTTGACGTGGACCACGCAGGCCCCGCACTGGCTGGTGTCGCACCCGACATGGGTGCCTGTGAGGCTCAGATTCTTCCTGAGAAAATCGACCAGCAGCGTGTTGCCGGCCACATCCGCCGACACCTGCTTGCCGTTCACTTCCATGGCTACTTGCACCACCTTGGCATCCTCCCTTGCTTGCTCGTCCATTGATTTCAGGGTCCGCGGCAAATTTGCGGACCTCAACCCGGCTTGAAGACATAGACCGCGAGCCCGATCGCGACGAGCGCGGCAAATACCCACCAGACCCAGCTGGAAGCGCCGCTGCCGGCGGCACCCTGGCTCCCGCTCACCGAGAGCGGCGTCCGACCGGCCGCTGGGCTGGTGGCCGCCTCGACCTCGGCGGCGAATTTGTCGAAGAACTGGCCGGCGAGGCTGGCCGCCGTCGCATCGATCAGCCGGCTGCCGAGCTGGGCGATTTTGCCCCCGACGTTGGCGTCGACGTCGTAGCTGAGCAGCGTACCGCCATCCTTGGGCTCGAGGCGTACGTTGGCTCCCCCCGATGCCTGTCCCGCCGGACCGCCCTTGCCGCTGCCGGCGATCCGGTAGGAATTGGGCGGATTGAGATCGGATAGCTGCACGTCGCCGTTGAAGCGGACGGCCATCGGCCCGATCTTCAAGGCGACGGTCGCCTTCAGCGCGTTCTCCCCCGTTTTCTCGAGGCTTTCGCAGCCGGGAATGCAGCGCTTCAGGACCTCGACATCGTTGAGCTTGGCCCACACGTCGCGCTGCGCTGCCGCCAACTGACGCGTACCCGACATCTTCATGAAACGCGACCTCGATGGGGAGGGAGGCAACCAGCGGCCCGATCAGGTCGGGGAAAATTCAGGCTGAGGCGAGAGGGACGTCACGGCGGAGCGATATTCCATCAGCCACCCACTGCCGTCAATCGCGACGAGTGGATGTTATCCATCGGCAGGCCTGTCACCCGGAGACAGCTTCGGCGAGCACCCGCTCGATCGCCTGGGCGATGGCGAGCAGATGCTGGTCCGCTCCGCGCTCGCCGATCAGCATCAGGCCAACGACGGGCTCGCCTGGACGCTGGCAGGGGATCGAGATCGAGCAGCGGTCGAACAGATTGCCCACGTAGGTGTTGCGCAGCGACAGCGCGTTGACGCGGTTGTAGTCATCCATCGACTGGTGGTCGCCGAAATCGCGGATCGGCGGGGGTAGATTGGGCGTCGTCGGCATGATCAAGGCGTCGAAACCGGCGGTCTGCCGGTCGAACTCACCCGCCAGGCATTCGCGCAACTGCTTGAGGCCGATATAGTCCGAAGCCGTCTGATCGCGGGCGAGCGCTATCCGGAGACGCACCTTCGGATCATAGAGCTCGGCCTTGGCGGCGATCCAGTCGCGGTGCAGGTGCCAGGCTTCGGCCCCGCCAATGCCGCCCTTGGCAAACAACTCGCGTGTACGGCCGATCACCTCGAGGCGCGGCGAGAGCACCGCCGCCCCCGCCTTCGAGCACACCGACAATACCCGCTCGAACGCCGCCGCCACCGCCGGATCGAGGCCATCGAGCAGGTAGGTCTGCGGCACCGCGAGGCGCAATCCCTCGATCGGGAGATCGGCGAGGTTACGCGGCGGCTCGCCGGCGATCACGCTATCGACCGTCGCGGCACAGGCGACCGAGCGCGCGAGCGGCCCGATCGAGTCGAGGGAAGGCGCGAGCGGAAAACAGCCCTTGGTCGGGATCCGGCCGGCCGTCGGCTTGAAGCCGACGACCCCGCAGAACGCCGCCGGGATCCGGCAGGAGCCACCGGTGTCGGTACCGATGCCCGCAACCGCCATGCCATCAGACACGGAGACGGCCGCGCCCGAGGAGGAGCCGCCAGGCACACGGCCGGTCTGGCGATCCCATGGGCTCGCCGGCGTACCGTAGTGTGGATTGAAGCCGATGCCGCCATAGGCGAACTCGGTCATGTTGGTGCGCCCGACGATGGCCGCGCCGGCCTGCCGCAGCCGCCTGACGATGACCGCGTCGCTCGCTGCAGCAGGAGCCCCAGCGAGCACTCTGGACCCCGCGCGCGTGGTCTCGCCGGCCACGTCGAGCAGGTCCTTGACCGATACCGGCAGGCCGTGCAGCGGCGACAGCCTGATGCCGGCGCCGAGCAGCTTGTCCATCGCGTCCGCCTGCGCGCGCACTTTGGCGGCATCATGCAGCGTGAAGGCGCGCGCTCCCTCGCCGGCCGGATCGGCGATGCGTGCGAGCGCGTCCTCGACGAGGTCGATCGAGCGCTTGCGCCCCGAGCCGATGTCTGCTGCGAATTCGGCAATCGTCTTCATCGCGCGCCAAGTCCCCCGGGTCTATTGCTCGCTGGCAGCCGCGGTGGCTTCCATCGTGGCCGTCTCATCCGTCGCGGCGGCAGCCGCCTTGCAGTTCGAGAACAGCGACGTGAGGCACGACCAGGTGGTCTGCGCCGCATTCTGCAATGTTTCGCCCGCACTGGCCGCGGCTCCCCCCACGGCCTCACCCGTGCCCGTCGTCAGATCGGAGAGCGACTTGCCCGCCTTCGTCAGTTGCGCGCCAGTGCCGGCGGCCGCCTGGCTCGCCAGCTCGGCCAAGGTCTCGGGCTCGGGGGAAGCAGGCGCCGGCGACACGGCCGCGCCAGGCAGCGCAGCCTCCACTGTCGGCGCCTCGCTCTCCTCCACCGGGAATGTCGTCGGCGCGGCGATCCCGACATCGGGAGCCGCATAGACGAGATCGCGCGGCTCGCCATTGCATACGCCCGCAGCGCGCCGAACCGAGCAGCTCTTGTGCTGGCCCGCGCGTGCGAGCTCCTGGACACAGAACAGTTGCATCGCCATCTGCGGCGCGCCGCTGGCCGTTGCATCGACCGAGCAGCGATAGACTTGATCCGGGCCGCTGCACGTCACGCACCACGGCTCGCCGACCCCAGCAATCGCGGGAGCCGAGCCGGCCAGCATCAGCACCGCGACACACCACGTGAACCTGAAACGCTCCATCGCCTCGCAACTCCAACCAATCGAGGGCAGGCCAGGCCGATTGCGCCCGCGGACAGCGAGACGACAACCTGTTCTTTCGAATACGGGAACAGGCGCCATCGCGCAAGGCTGGTCGGATCAGCCGCGCCGCCTGGGTCCGCGAGGTTGCTGGGAGAGTGCGCGCTCCAGGATCTCCGGCAAGTCCCCCAGCCGATCCACCAGCAGGGCTCCCGATGGCTTCAGGGCCGCGCGCTTGCGTGCGATCCCCCCGAGCCCGTCGCGGACGATGGCACCGAGATGACCGATCCGGCGCTCCTCGGGAACCTTGTTGCCGGCAATGTAGACGGCGACCGGCATCCGCATCTGGGTGATCGTCGCCGCTGCATTCTCCTCCTGCGCTCCCCCGACGATTCCCAGATTGGCGATGGCGTTGAGCGAGATATCGGGCACGGTTT
>JANNSW010000620.1:0-2391 GCA_031403055.1 Hyphomicrobiaceae bacterium
GTCAACGCCGCGAGGCGCTCGTAGAGCGTGGCAGCACGGACGCGGCAGCGCTCGCGCAGCTCAGGGAACGGCACCAGGGCGTTGGCCTCGGCGAGCACGGCGATGATGTGCTCGTCGAGCGAGGTTGGGGCCGCGGCCGTCGCGGTCGCCCGCTCGACAACCTCCAGCGCCAGCGCAGGTCCACGCTGCGTCAGGGCGATGGCCATTGGTCCGAGTGGCGGCGCAGCTCGATGCTCGACGGTGAGCGAGAGCTGTTCGCCATCACCGTCACGGCGCAGGTAGAGGTTGCTGTCACCCCAGGCGTGGAACTCGGAGGAGCCGCGCAATGCCTGTCCGGCGCGGACGCCACCGGCGCCCTTCTTGGCATGGTGGACGAGGAGCACGGCTGTGCCGTGGCGACGCTGCAGCTCGCGCAGGTAGGCGAGGATCGGCGCGACCTCGCCGCTGGCGTTCTCGTCGATGCGATGCAGGCGCACGAACGGATCGAGGATGAGCAGTCGCGGCTTCAGGCGCTCGACGGTCTCGGCGAGGTTGCGGCGATCGGCGTCCATGTCGAGGCGCACGGTCGGCGCGGTGATGACGAGGATGTCGAGATCGGCGAGGCCGACGCCGGCGGCCTCGCAGATGCCATCGAGACGGCGGCGGACGATGTGGAGCGCGTCCTCGGCGGCGTAGAGGAGGACGCGCCCCGAGCGCGGGACACCGAAGCGGCGCAGGCACGTTGTGCCTGATGCAACTGATACGGCGATGTCGAGGGCGAGGAACGACTTGCAGCACTTGGGCTCGCCGCCGACGATGCCGACGGCCTGCTCACCCCACAGGCCGGCGATCAGCCAGCGATGCTCGTCGGTGCGCTCTTTGAGACGCCACGCCGGCTCGACGGGCAGCAGCGTCATCGCCGTCGTCCCGATGCCTTGGTCTCGGGGACGGGCGGTGCGGTGATCTCCAGGAACAGCTTCTCGTCGATGTGGCGGGCCTCGCGCTGCGCGGCGATGCTGAGCAGTTCGCCGGCAATGTTCATGAGGGCACGGGGATTACCGGCAGCGTGGTCGGCGAGCGTGGCGATGACCTCGGGTGTCATCAGCTTGACGGCGCCGGCCTTCAGCAGCGCATGGGCGAGCAGCTCCTGCAGCTCGTCGGGCGTTGCCCGCTCGATGGCCATGCGCACACGCATGCGGCTGTTGAGCGGGGCGAGATCATCGGCACGCAGACGTTCGAGCAGGCGGCCGTCGCCGGCGAGCACGACGGTGATCAGGATGTGGCTATCGAGGCGTGCGGAGGCCAACAGCCGCAGCTCGGACAGCACGATCGGCTTCATCTCCTGGGCTTCGTCGATGATGAGCACGGGACGCGACAGCGAGGCGTCGATGTGGCTTTGCCAGCGGTCGCGCAGCACCTTGGCGCCGGCCCATCGGTTGTGCGGGGCCAGCTCGACGCCGAACAGATCGCCCATCTCGCGGTAGAAGTCGGACAAGCCCGACTGCGGCCGGCTGAGGATGCCGACCTTGATGTCGCGCTTGCCTTCGAGGCGCTCGGCGAGAATGCGCAGCGTCACCGACTTGCCCATGCCGGGGACGCCGGTGACGAGGGCGAAGCCGCCCTCGCCGACCAGTTGCTCGGCGCGCCAGCAGAACTGCTCGGTGCGGCGCGAGACGTGCAGCGCCTCCACGGGGACATCGGGGGCGAACGGGTTCCACTTGAGGCCGTACAGAGCCAACATCTTCTTGTTCACGAGACTTCTCCTTCGTCGCTTGTGTCGTCCTTGGGCAGGTAGGCAGGCGGCAGACCGGTCGACGCCTGGGCATCGAGCAGGCGCTGCAGCAACGGCGGGATGGGCGACGCCGACGCTGAAGGCGCCGGCTCTGCGGCGCTGTTGGCGAGTGGCTCCAACGACCGGCGCAGACCGCTGGCGTTGAGCGTCTTGTCCTGCGGGAACAAGCGAGCGAGCACGTTGCCTGTGCGCTCGTCGACGAGATGCACGGCGCTCAAGTCCCATTCGGCGTATCGCACCTCGACGCGCGTCAGATGCCGGTAGCGGTTGGGCATCTCGAAGCGGCGGCCTTCGATGGCGACGCTGCCGTCACTCTTCTTCTGTGTGCGATGCGCACTTCGTGTGAAGGCGAGCCGCAGCGCATCGCTGTCGGGCGAGGGCCGCGTGACATCAGGTCCTTCGAGGAAGCGGGCGAGCGGCGTGGTGCCGATCTCGGAGTGCCTCGTCCGATTGTACTCATGCTCGACCCACGCCTGTGTCGCCTCGTTGAGGAACGCGAGCGTCAGATCCGGCACGTGCTCCAGCATGGCGATCAGTCGCCCCTCGACCGGGCCCCAGAATGCCTCCTGCTTGGCGTTCTGGTAGGGCGAATACGGAAGAGTCGTGTGATGCAGGATGCC
>JANNSW010000621.1:0-3193 GCA_031403055.1 Hyphomicrobiaceae bacterium
CAACACCTTGCGCCCGCCCGGGTGCAGCACGATGCCGTCCAGGTCGGCGAGCCCGAGGCCTTCGCGGGCGAGGAACCCTTCGAGTGCCGGCCGCAACTTGTCGCGGGCAAAACGCGGGATCTCCGGGCTGATCACCACGCCGAAACCGTCCGGCTCGATCGACCAGCCCATCACGTCCTCGGTTTGAGGCCACATGTGCTCGCCGGTCGCGCCGAGCAACGGTCGCCCGGCCCTCGACTCGCCAGCCGCGAGACTGCGCAGCAGCACTCCGGCCGCGCCGTCGCCGAAGAGTGCCGCGGAAATGAAGTTCGCCATGCGCCGGTCACCGATGCGGCAATTGATGGTGCAGAGCTCGACCGTCACGAACAGCACATTGCGGCCCGGGTTGGAGCGCGCTAGACCTGCCGCTCGCGCGAGCCCGGTCACGCCGCCCGCGCAACCGAGCCCGAACAAGGGCAGCCTTTCAATCTCCGGCTTCAACCCGAGGCGGTTGGCGAGGCGCGCGTCGAGGCTCGGCACCGCGATGCCCGTGGTCGAGGCGACGACAACGGCATCGATGTCGCGCACATCGATCCCGGCCGTTTCCGCGCAATCGCGTGCCACCGTCTCGATCAGGCGCGGCGCAACCTCGGCGAAGACGGCATTGCGCTCGACCCAGCCATGATCCTGCATCATCCACGCGGGTGGGACTGCCGTATAGCGGCGCCGAATGCCGGTGTTGGCAAACAGCTGCTCGAACCGGCGGAACTCGGGCGCTACCTCCAGCGTCAGCGCAAGGAACTCGCTCTGATCGATCGCGTGCTCGGGCACCGCGGTCGCGACGGCCGCGATCACGACTTCGCTCGCAGCCGTGGCAACGGCATGCTGGCGTGCTTGGGCTAGGCGTACGCGCTCCTGCATCGGGCTCTCCTCGTTACCGCCTTCATTGTACGCGAGAAACTGGGGATATCACGCGGGATTGTGCATTCCGATGAACGGTCGATCTCCGCAAGGGTCCTTTGCCTGCGAGCTTGGCGCACCGTTGCATCGCCCGCCCAGGTCTGCTGAAACATGCCGATGAACGAGCTCATCATCCAATCAGGCACCGTCCGGCTCCGAGCGCGGCTGCTCGCAACCCGCACCGCCGACATCATCTGGCTCGGCCTGCCGCTGCAGTCGACGGTCCGGTTCTGGGGCCGGATGATCTGGATCGATACGCCGTTCGAGACCTATCGCGAGCCGGGCTCGCGTGATGTGATCGAGCGGGGTGAGTTTGCCTTCCTGCCCGACAAGGACGACATCGTAGTCGGCTATGGCGCGACCCCGATCGCGCGGGCTGGCGAAATCCGACTGCCGAGCTTCGGCAATGTCTTTGCCCGAGCGATCGACGACGTGGAGTTGCTCCGCGACATGGTCGACAATCAGATGGTGACGATTGCGCGAGCGCCCCGGCGCGAGCGCGGCGATACCGGTCTGAAGCACGCCCCCTCGCGCGTCGGCAAGCTGAAGGTGCGGGATTGACGTCGTTTGCTGGCGTTCGACGACGCGGTTGGGCGCTGGCGGTGATCGCTGGTCGAATTGATCGAGAGCGGCAGGGAGAGGAAATCTGATAGTGTTCCGGCACAAACAAAAAGTACCCGCTTCCCCGGCCGACCACAGGTCGAGCCGGGGTTCAGGAGTCCCGCGGAACGGCCTTGCCATTGGCCTCTGGATCCCGGACACCGCCGTCACAACGGCGGTGTCCGGGAAGACGGGTACCAAATGATTGTGCCAGGACACCACACTAGGTTCTTGTTTTGTCGCATTTTCTTTCGTCGAAACGGTAGCCACTTCGTCGGAAAATGCTCTAGAGGAATGAGTGGGTTGGGTACACAGGGCATTCCTCGCCACGAGAGGACGATCGGGTGGTGAACGTAGTTGCGGCATGTGGTCGATCGTGTTGAACGCACCCAATGTGCTGAGCTTGCTGCGGCTCGTGCTGGCTCCGCTGGTGGTCTGGCTCCTGTTCCAAGGCCGCATGCGGGAAGCCTTGATCGTGCTGGTGGTGGCAGCCGTGAGCGATGGCGTCGATGGCTTTCTCGCACGCCGCTTTGGCTGGCATACCGAGCTTGGTGCCGCTCTCGATTCGATTGCCGACAAGCTGCTGCTGATCGGTACCTATCTGGCGTTGGGCTATTTGGGGCTGCTGCCGGGCTGGCTGGTCGCGCTGGTCGTGATGCGCGACTTGATCCTGATGGGAGCGGTGCTTCTGCGCTCGCTGCTGCATGGCCCGGTGCGGATCCGCCCGCTGCTTGCCGGCAAGGTCAACACGGCGGCCCAGGTGATCCTCGCCATCGTCGTCATCGCCGACGAGGGCCTGCAGCTCGGTTTGGGCGGACTGCGACCGCTTCTGCATATGGCAATCGCGGCGACGACCGTCATGTCTGCCTTTGCCTATTTCAAGGAGTGGCTTGCGCCGCGTCAATTGGCTAGGTCGGACGCCGGCGACAGGAGCGCAGCCGGCCGCTAGGACAGCCCGACCAACAACTGAATCATTTTCGCGAGCGGCTGTGCCTTGCCGTAGGGTGCAATAGGCGCCTTCGCCGTATTGCACCGTCGGCTGGCGTTGCGATCCGGGGAGGTGCAATACGGCCTGAAGAAGGCCTATTGCACCCTACCGGTCCCGTGCTCGACTTGACGACAAGACGTAGCGGTTACTGTTCGCAGTGTCCTTAGGACACGAGCCGGTGAGACGTGAGAGGATCGAGGGCATGGAGGGCGAGCGCCGTCGGCACACACTGGCCTGGGCTGGCGTCATGGCGGTGCTCGCGGCGCTGATCTGGCTGCTGCAGGGCATCCTGTTGCCATTCGTCGCGGGCCTCGCACTCGCCTATCTGCTCGATCCGGTGGTCGACAGGCTGGAGCGTCTCGGGCTTTCACGGCTGCTTGCATCGATCCTCATCATCGCTTTGGCCGGGCTGGTCGTGGCGCTTGCCCTCGTGCTGCTGGTGCCGTTGCTCGTCACGCAGCTCGGGGGCCTGATCGATACGCTCGCGCGCGACCAGGGCGGCGTCACGGCTTTTCTCGCCACGCTCGAAGCGCGCCTCTCCAACACCTTTGGTATTGCGCTTCCCCAGATCCAACAGGGGCTCGAGCAGCTCTTTGCACATGCGCGAAGCTGGGCGGGCGAGGCGGTGCTGCCGCTCGCCAAGTCCATGTTGACGGGAGGCCTTGC
>JANNSW010000622.1:0-2568 GCA_031403055.1 Hyphomicrobiaceae bacterium
GCCGCCGAGACGCCGCTCGGCAAGGTCATGGACCAGAGCGAGCTGTCGATGGTGGCCATGGCGGCCAAGGAGGCGCTCGGGGAAGCCGGGCTCAGGCTGAGGGACGTCGACGCCGTCTTCACCAACTACATGGGCGAGGAAGGCTCCGTCCAACTCGGCGAGTATCTGGGCCTCGCGCCACGTTACGCCGAATCCTCGGACATGGGTGGTGCCTCGTTCGAATTCTTCATCCACCATGCCATGCTCGCGATCGCGGCTGGGCGCTGCGAGGTGGCGCTGATCGGCTACGCGTCGCGCCAGCGCAGCCGCCGCAATCGCAAGCGTGCCGTCAGCGCAACCGATGGCACGCTCGCCTCCCAGTTCGAATCTCCCTATGGCATCCATTTCCCGATCGGCCATTACGCACTCTCGGCTGCTCGCCACATGTACGAGCATGGCACCACGCTCGAGCATCTGGCCCACGTCGCCGTCACAGCCAGGAAATGGGCGCAGCTCAATCCCAAGGCCTGGTCGCGCGACCCGTTATCGTTGGATGAGGCCATGGCCTCGCCGATGCTGAGCGACCCTTTGCGAAAGATCGATTGCTGCCTCGTCACCGACGGCGGCGGTGTCGTCATCCTGACCAACAAGGCGCGCGCCCGCGACGCGGCCAAGAAACCCATCCGCGTGCTCGGCGCCGGCGAAAGCCACTGCCAATGGCATGTGGCGCAATGCCCCGACCTGACCGTCACGCCCGGCGTCGTCTCCGGGCGCGAGGCGTTCGGCATGGCCGGGATCAAGCCTGCGGACGTGGACGTCCTCGAGCCCTACGACAATTTCACCCACGCCGTGCTGCTCTACCTGCAGGATCTCGGCTTCTGCAAGAAAGGTGAGGCGGGAGCCTTCGTCGCCGAGGGTCGGCTCGCGCCCGGCGGCTCGCTGCCGGCGATGACATCGGGCGGCGGGCTCTCCTACAACCATCCTGGTGCACTCGGCATCCTGCTGCTGATCGAGGCCGTCCGGCAGCTCCGTCACGAGGCCGGTGCCCGCCAGGTGCCTGGCGCGGAGATCGCCGTCGCGCATGGAACGGGTGGCCTCGCCTTCTCGACAGCTTCCACCGTGGTGCTCGCCCGTGAGTAAAACTCCTCTCCCCGCCCCGAGCCTTGCCGAGCAAGGCATCGCCGACCCGACGACGGAAGCCTTCTGGCAGGCCTGCTTCGAGCGGAAGCTGCTGATCCAGAAGTGCGGGTCTTGCGGTCATCACCAGTTCTACCCGCGCCCGTTCTGCCTCGCCTGCGAGTCGGATGACGTGAGCTGGATCGAGTCGAAGGGGTCTGGAACCGTCTACTCGGTGACGACGGTTCGCGTGCCCGTCACGGACGAGTTGCCGCCGCCCTACCTGCTCGCTCTCGTCGACCTGGACGAAGGCGTCCGGCTGCTGTCGAACGTCGTGGGCTCCGCGGTGCGCATCGGCGAGCGCGTCTCGCTCGATTGGCGTGAGCGGCCCAAGCTGCCGCCGCTGCCGGTATTCCAGCGCGTCGAGTAACGACAAGGGAGCGTGACAATGGCTCCGTCCCAGCTCAGCCTCGATCGGATCGGCGAGCTGATCGCCCGGCCAACCGTGTCGCGCGATCCCAATCGCGAGCTGCTGCTCGACGTGGAGCGCTATCTCCTCAGTCACGGGGTCAACTGCGACATCCTGTGGAGCCACGATGGCAGCAAGGGCAACCTCTGGGCGACGATCGGGCCGGTCGGCAAGCGCGGCGTCATTCTCTCGGGCCATAGCGATGTCGTGCCGGTAGATGGCCAGAGCTGGTCGAGCGACCCGTTCCGGATGCGTATCGCCGGCGGCCGGCTCTACGGACGTGGCGCCTGCGACATGAAGGGGTTTCTCGGCATCGTGCTCGGCTATGTCCCGGAGATGGTGCGCCGCAAGCTCCAGGCGCCGGTCCACATCGCCATCTCGCACGACGAGGAGGTCGGCTGCCTCGGCGTCAGGAGCCTCGTCGAGCGGATCGCGGCGATGCCGGTGAAGCCCGCGCTCTGCATCGTCGGCGAGCCAACCAGCATGCAGGTGGTGATCGGCCACAAGGGCGGCCGCAGCTACCGCGTCCATGTCACCGGCCGGGCTGCCCATTCGAGCCTTGCGCCGACGGCGGTCAATGCGATCGATGCCGCCGCCGAGCTGGTGCTGTTCCTGCGCGGCATCGCGCGGGAATGGATCGCCGATGGTCCGTTCGACACCGACTTCGACATCACCCACTCGACTCTCTCGACCGGCTTGATCGAGGGCGGCACCGCAATCAACATCGTACCGGATCACTGCAGCGTTACCTTCGAGTTCCGCCATCTCGCCAATGTCGACCCCGAAGCCGTGTTCCGCCGCATCCGCTCTTTCACCGAGCAGGAGCTGTTGCCGGGCATGCGCGCGCTGGCGCCGGAAGCCGGCGTCGCGTTCGAGCCGCTCGACGAGTATCCCGGCCTCGACATCCCGCCCGAGCATCCGGCGGTGACATTCGTCAAGGGCCTCGTCGGTCGCAACGATCATTCGAAGGTCGCCTACGGCACCGAGGCCGGGCTGTTCCAGGG
>JANNSW010000623.1:0-5384 GCA_031403055.1 Hyphomicrobiaceae bacterium
CCCCCGCTCGTCACCATCGCCTGGACCGGCATGGTCGGGGCCGTGGTCGCGGGCGCCGCCATGCCCTTCGTCTGGGTTGTCCCGAGTGCGCAGGATTGGATGCTGATGGCCGTGGTCGGATTGACCGCGGCCGCGGGCCACATGCTGATCACCATGGCCTACGAGCATGCCCACGCCTCCGTGCTCTCCCCGCTCGGCTACTCGGAGATCGTCGGGGCAACGCTTCTCGGCATGTTGATCTTCGGCGATTTCCCCGACCGCATGACCTGGCTCGGCATTGCGATCATCATCGCGAGCGGCGTCGTCATTGCCTGGCGGGAGGGCGTGCGGCGGGGGCGGTGAGGGCCTCTTGGGATGCAAATGCTTCAGGCTTGTGGTAGACTTGCACCGAATGGATTGGATGAGGTAGCCATGAGCGACGCACTGGTTGTCCCGAGGCTCGTCACTGTGGAAGAATATCTTGCTGAAGAAGAAGCGCGCCAGATGCGTCACGAGTTCGTGGACGGCGTTCTATTCGGCATGACGGGTGGCTCGGACAAGCACAATGAGCTGGTCGGGGAGTTGCATTTTGTGCTTCGCTCGCAATTGCCAGCAGGGTGCAAGCTCTACATAATCGATATGAAGCTCGAGGTGAAGATCGGGAAGTCGACGCGTTTCTACTATCCCGATATCATGGTCGCGTGCTCAGCGAAAGATCGTGCCTCGCATTTCCGTGAGCACCCGAGCTTGCTGGTGGAGGTTCTCTCCCCCTCGACGGAGCGCACCGACCGGACGGAGAAGTTCAATGCCTATACGCAGATCCCCTCGCTGCAGGACTATCTGCTGGTCGCCCAGGACGTTCCCAGGATCGAGCTGTTCCGCCGCTCGCAAGGCTGGCGGCGTGAGGATTTCTATCGCGAGCACGTGATCACGCTCGCCTCGGTCGGCGCTGAATTCTCAGTGTAGCAGATCTACAGCCGCATCGGTTTTTGATGCCGTGCGCCGGCCCGGCTGCCCCCGCGTCACACCTGCCGCGTGACAAGTCGTCGATCAGCGGCTATCCGAGTGCTCGAGAAGGACTGCGGGGCATGCTGGCGGCGTGCGCCCTGCCGTGACGAGTTTCGTCCGGGGGGTGGCGTGTCGGCTGTGCCGCGAACGAGCACCGGATCAGCACCGGACCAGCACCAGGCCGCCCCATGCCCAAGCTCAACATCGACGGCAAAGAGTATGAGTTCGAGAACGGCACCACGCTGATCGAGGCGTGCGGGCAGGCCGGCGTCGAGATCCCGCGTTTCTGCTATCACGAGCGCCTGTCGATCGCGGGCAACTGCCGCATGTGCCTGATCGAGGTCGTGGGCGGGCCGCCCAAGCCCCAGGCCTCCTGCGCCATGACCGTCAACGACCTGCGCCCCGGCAAGAGCGGGGAGGCGCCGATGATCCGCACCAACTCCGAGATGGTGATGAAGGCGCGCCATGGCGTGATGGAGTTCCTGCTCGTCAATCATCCGCTCGACTGTCCGATCTGCGACCAGGGCGGGGAATGCGACCTGCAGGACCAGTCGATGGCCTATGGCATCGATTCCTCGCGCTTTCACGAGAACAAGCGCGCGGTCGAGGACAAGTACATCGGTCCGCTTGTGAAGACCGTGATGACGCGCTGCATCCACTGCACGCGCTGCGTCCGCTTCATGACCGAGGTTGCGGGCGTCGAGGAGATGGGCGCGACCGGCCGTGGCGAGGACATGGAGATCACCACCTATCTCGAGGCGGGGCTCACCTCCGAGATGCAGGCGAACGTGATCGATCTCTGTCCGGTCGGCGCGCTGACCTCACGGCCGACCGCCTTCCATGCCCGGCCCTGGGAGCTCACCAAGACCGAGACGATCGACGTGATGGACGCGCTCGGCTCGGCGACTCGGGTCGATGTCCGCGGGCGCGAGGTCGTCCGCATCCTGCCGCGCGTCAACGATGCGGTCAACGAGGAGTGGATCTCGGACAAGGCGCGCTACGTGGCCGACGGCCTGAAAACCCAGCGCCTGGATCAACCCTATGTGCGCGATGGTGGCAAGCTCCGGCCTGCGAGCTGGAACGAGGTGCTGACACTCGTTGGCTCGCGTCTGAAAGCGGCGCGCCCGGGGGGAATCGGGGCAATTGCGGGCGACTTGGCAGCGGCGGAGGAGATGTTCGCGCTGAAGGATCTGCTCGGCCGGCTCGGCGTGCGCAACCTCGACTGCCGTCAGGACGGCGTACGGCTCGATCCGACGCTCGGACGGGCGTCCTATCTCTTCAATGCGACCATCGATGGCATCGAGCAGGCCGATGCTGTGCTGATCGTGGGCTCCAATCCGCGCCTCGAGGCGCCGGTGCTGAATGCACGGCTGCGCAAACGCTGGCGGGCAGGTGCCCGAATGGGCCTGATCGGGGCGCGGGTGGACTTGACCTATGCGACCGAGCATCTGGGCACGGCACCCGCCACGCTCGGCGAGATCGCGGCCGGCAAGCATGCTTTCGCCGACGTGCTGAAGGCGGCCCAGCGCCCGCTCCTGATCCTCGGCCAGGCTGCACTCGCCCGGCCCGATGGCCGTGCGGTGCTGGCGACGGCCGCCCGGCTCGCACTGGCGCTGGGGCTGGTCAAGTCGGGCGAGGGCTGGAACGGCTTTTCAGTGCTGCACACGGCAGCGGCGCGCGTCGCCGGTCTCGATCTCGGTTTCGTGCCGGGCGAGGGTGGGCTCGATGCGGCCGGCATGGTCGCTGCAGCCGGAGCCGGCAAGCTCGATCTCCTCTATCTGCTCGGAGCCGACGAGATCGCCACCAGCAAGCTCGGATCGGCATTCGTCGTCTATCAGGGCAGCCATGGTGACGCGGGCGCCCACCGTGCCGATGTGATCCTGCCGGGAGCGGCCTTCACCGAGAAGAGCGGCACCTGGGTCAACACCGAAGGCCGGGCGCAGCTGTCGGCAAGGGCCGTGTTCCCACCGGGGGATGCCAAGGAGGACTGGACGATCCTGCGCGCGCTCTCGGGTGCGATGGGGCAAGCACTACCCTATGACACCCTTCCCGCGCTGCGAGCGGCCCTCTACAAGGTGGCGCCCCAGCTCGGCCGCCTCGACACGGTTGAAGTGGGAGGGTCGGAAGGCCTCGAGCGGGTTGCCGGCGAGGTGGCAAGCCTGTCGGGCGAGCCGTTCGGCGTCGCCATTCGTGATTTCTACCTGACCAACCCGATCGCACGTGCTTCGGCCGTGATGGCCGAGATGAGCGCGTTCCGGAAGGGTTCGCTCCCCGTGGCTGCGGAATAGGCGTTTTCGAGAAGCTCGACCGACATGGCTGATCTCTGGACCGATACGATCCTGCCGCACTGGGCCGCCTGGGGCTTCGACCTCGCGCTGATGGTGGGTAAGAGCCTGCTGTTGATCGTCGCGCTGTTGCTGGTCGTGGCCTATCTGCTGCTGATGGACAGGAAGGTCTGGGCGGCGGTGCAGATGCGCAAGGGCCCCAACGTGGTCGGGGCGTTCGGCCTGTTGCAGTCCTTTGCCGATCTGTTGAAGTTCGTGCTGAAGGAGCCGCTCATTCCGGCGGGCGCCGACAAGGCCGTGTTCCTGCTCGCCCCCCTCGTCACCACCACGACCGCGCTCGCGGCCTGGGCGGTTATTCCGGTCGCCGATGGCTGGGCCATCGCCGATCTGAATGTGGGCATCCTCTACATCTTCGCCATCTCCTCGCTCGGCGTCTATGGGGTCATCATGGGGGGCTGGGCATCGAACTCGAAGTATCCGTTTCTGGGCGCGCTGCGCTCGGCGGCACAGATGGTCTCCTACGAGGTCTCGATCGGCTTCGTGATCATCACCGTGCTGTTGGTCGCGGGCTCGCTCAATCTGACCGCCATCGTCAACGCGCAGCGCGGCAGCTACGGCCTCCTCAACTGGTTCTGGTTGCCGCTGTTCCCGATGTTCGTGATATTCTTCATCTCAGCGCTCGCCGAGACCAACCGGCCGCCCTTCGATCTGCCCGAAGCCGAGAGCGAGCTGGTCGCGGGCTTCATGGTCGAGTATTCCTCCACGCCCTATCTGCTGTTCATGCTGGGCGAGTACGTGGCGATCACCACCATGTGCGCGATGACGACGATCCTGTTTTTGGGCGGCTGGCTGCCACCCGCCGACGTGGCGCCCTTCAATTGGATTCCCGGCATCTTCTGGTTCGTCGGCAAGGTCGTCCTCGTGTTTTTCATGTTCGCCATGGTGAAAGCGATCGTGCCGCGCTATCGCTACGACCAACTGATGCGGCTCGGCTGGAAGGTGTTCCTGCCGCTGTCGCTGTTCATGGTGGTCGTGGTTGCGGGCGTGCTGCACTTCGGCAACCTGGCGCCTTGAGGCAGAGAGAAAGGCAAGAGAGCCCAATGTCCTCCATCCTGCAGGCCGGCAAGGCGCTGTTTCTCGCCGAGTTCGTCTCGGCGTTCTTCATGGCGATGCGCTACTTCTTTTCGCCCAAGAAGACGATCGACTACCCCTTCGAGAAGGGGCCGCTCAGCCCTCGCTTCCGCGGCGAGCATGCGCTGCGCCGTTATCCCAATGGCGAGGAGCGCTGCATCGCCTGCAAGCTGTGCGAGGCGATCTGCCCGGCGCAGGCGATCACGATCGAGGCGGGGCCGCGGCGCAACGACGGCACGCGGCGCACCACGCGCTACGACATCGACATGGTGAAGTGTATCTATTGCGGCTTCTGCCAGGAATCCTGCCCAGTCGATGCGATCGTGGAAGGGCCGAATTTCGAGTTCGCGACGGAGACGCGCGAGGAGCTCTACTACGACAAGGACAAGCTGCTCGCGAACGGCGACCGCTGGGAGCGCGAGATCGCCAAGAACATCGCGCTCGACGCGCCGTACCGGTGAGGACGAGCCCGCGATGATCCTTCACGCACTGTTCTTCTACCTCTTCGCCGGCGTCTGCGTCGCGTCCGCCTTCATGGTGATCGCGGCGAAGAACCCGGTGCATTCGGTGCTTTATCTCATCCTCGCCTTCGTCAACGCCTCGGGCCTGTTCGTGATGATGGGTGCCGAGTTCCTGGCGATGATCCTGATCGTGGTCTATGTCGGCGCGGTCGCGGTGCTGTTCCTGTTCGTCGTCATGATGCTCGACGTCGATTTCGCGGAGCTGCGCCAGGGGCTGCTGCAATACCTGCCGGTCGGCGTGATGGTCGGCGCGATCTTCCACGCCGAATTGCTGCTGGTGGTCGGCGCCTGGGTGATCGGACCCAACCTGCCGCAGGCGATTGCCGCGCCGATTCCGGCCGGCATTTCCAACACCGAAGCCATCGGTCTCGTGCTGTACACGCGCTACGTCTTCTTCTTCCAGATTTCGGGCATGATCCTGCTGGTCGCGATGATCGGCGCCATCGTGCTGACGCTGCGG
>JANNSW010000624.1:0-17297 GCA_031403055.1 Hyphomicrobiaceae bacterium
TCGGGATAGTCCGCCCATAGGCCGGCGATGCTCGCGAGCCCCGCTTTCCAGTCTTCCTGCTCGGGTGCCGGCTGGTGGGCGAGCCAGGCATCGAGGGCTTCCCGGAGCAGCTCGCTTTCGGTCCGGGCCGTCGCTTTCGCCAGGGCTTTCAGCCGCCCGCTCTGCTCCTTGGTGAGTTGGAGCTGCTTGCGGATCATGGCTTGCGACGATTTGGCGACGCGGTCTTGCATGGCCGGAACCTACGGTGGAACCCGTTTCCATGCAATGCGGGCGAGAGCCGTGATGCCCGGCCGTGGCTGCCATCGGTGCGTCGGGGTCCATGACGCTTGAGCCCGCATCATGCTCGTGTAATTTGGACCCGCCGAGCGGTTGCGCCGGCGCCATGGGGGGCTCGCATGCTGATCACCTACGACCTCGTTTCCGGCTCCTTGCGCCGTCGCGAGGGCGAGCCACGCCTTGCGCCCGAGACCGCCTGGATCGACCTCGTCAGCCCCTCCCTCGAGGAGGAGCGACTGATCGAGGAAGCCCTGAAGCTCGATATTCCCACGCGCGAGGAGCTGCAGGAGATCGAGGCGTCGAGCCGCCTCTACTCCGAGGACGGCGCCCATTTCATGACGGCGACGCTGCTGATCCAGATCGATGCGCCCAAGCCCGTCACCACGACCGTGACCTTCATCCTGACGGAAACGCAGCTGGTGACGATCCGCTATGCCGAGCCCTACTCGTTCGAGATGTTCGCGAGCCGGGCGCAGAAGGGCCAGATCGATTGTGCCTCGCCGACGGCCATGCTGATGGGCCTGCTCGAGATCGTGATCGACCGCCATGCCGACCTGGTCGAGCGGATCCAGCGCGAGATGGATGCGCTGACCGACACGATCTTCAATTCCAGGCGCGACCGCAAATCGACCAGCAAGCGCTTCGAGGTCACGCTCAAGACCATCGGCCACGAAGGCGATCTCGCCGCCAAGGCCCGCGACTGCCTCACCTCGATCGCGCGCCTCATCACCTACTTCGCCCAGGTCTCCAGCGAGAGGAAGAACGACAAGGCCGTGCGCGCCCGCATCAAAACCGCTGCCCGCGACGTGCAGTCGATCGCCGACCACGTGTACTATCTGCTCGGCCAGATCACGTTCCTGCTCGACGCTACCCTCGGCATGATCAGCATCGAGCAGAACGCCATCATCAAGTTCTTCTCGGTGGTCGCGGTCGTGTTCCTGCCGCCGACGCTGATCGCCTCGCTCTACGGCATGAATTTCCGCAACATGCCCGAGCTCGCCTGGCCCTGGGGCTATCCGCTCGCGTTGCTGCTGATGGTGCTGTCGGCGGTGCTACCGGTCTGGTGGTTCAAACGGCAGGGGTGGCTGTAGGTGTTGCCGTTCCGTTTCCCCGGACGGCCATGGAAATCGGGAAGTGATCTACCGCGGACGGCACTACGGGTTGCAACGAGGATAGGCCGCACGCGTTGCCTGTCGACAAAGCGGAACTCGATCGCTCACGCCGCACGCGCGATCAGCGGCAGCAGCGAAGGATGCACCTTCGGGCTCTCGGCGCGCAGGAACGAGAGCAAGGCGCGCTCGTTCACTCGCAGCACACCGTCGCGACCGATCCGCCCGGCGAGCCAGGAGGCTTCCAGCTCGGTCACCTCTTCCGCCGTCACGATTGCCCGGTGCTGTTGCGCCAGGCGATCGAGCGCCGTCGCTTCCCAGTCCTGCTCCTGATAGGCGTCGAACACGCCGCTGAGGCCGCGCTGCAGCATCTTGGCGAGCACGCTGCCGAATGACAGCTCGTCGCGCTCCTCCAGCCATTGCTCGGCGGCGAGTGCCTGCGCGCGGCTCGGCACCTGATAGCCCGACGCCGCCATCAGATGATTGGCGATCGCCTTGACGAAGAGGTCCGACCAGGCCGGATCGTTGCGGCTCTCATCGGTTGCATCGTTGATGTCGAACAGGACCTCGGCCTCGGCGCGGGTGACCGCAATGTGCCCATCGCCGCCGAAACCGTAGAGCACGCGCCGGATCAAGTGCACCTCATCGGCGGTGACGACGCCCGGGTCGCCCGCCACGCCCGGATGGACGAGCGAGCGGCCTTCGAGGATCGCCCGCTGCATCTCGCCGAGCGTGAAGTCGACGAGCCGCTCGGGCACATAGGACGCCGCCTCGATGATCTTGACCAGCAGCTCGAGCTCCGTCGCGGTCTCGACCACGCCGTCGCGCGTGACCCGCTCGATCAGCCAATTGGCATTGTCGGACGTGACGTAGCCCTGCGGCAGCGCCTGATGGACCACGAAATCGGTCAACGCCTCGACGAAGAAGGCGTTCCACTCGAGGCAGTGCTCACCCGACCCGAGATTGATGTCGAGCAGGGTCTCGGCCTCGTGCGGCTCGATCGTTCCATTCTCGAAGACGGCGCGCCGCAGCGTGAGCACGTCATCAGCCGTGACCGTGCCTTTCAGCTTCAGGCTCTCCAGATCGAGCGCACGCTCGTTGCTCATGACATCCCCGCGAATTCCGGCCCAATGGGGAAGAAAATAAGCGGGCATGCTTACCAAATGCCTAACGGCACTCCCGATTTCGGCCGGCACCCCCGAGGTGAAGCTCCACCGATCGTACCAGATACTGGATTGGGGCTCCCAGAGCCAATGCCTCGACCGCGGGATTGACAAGCGCGGGAGCAGGGCGCAATCGGGCTGTCCTGCCTCCTATCCCGTCTCCGGTCCCCTCCCATGCAGCGCTACTCCGCCTTCGCTCTCTTGAAGCATGCGCTGTCCGGCAACGAGCGTTGGGCGCGGGCTTGGCGCTCGGGCGCGCCGAAGCCGGCCTATGACGTCATCATCATCGGTGGCGGCGGGCACGGGCTCGCGACCGCCTACTACCTCGCCAAGAACCATGGCGTGCGCCGGATTGCCGTGCTCGAGCGCGGCTCGATCGGCTCGGGCAATGTCGGGCGCAATACGACGATCATCCGCTCCAACTACATGATCGGCGCCAATACAGCATTCTTCGAGTTCTCGCTGAAGTTGTGGGAGGGCCTCTCGCACGATCTCAATTTCAACTGCATGGTCTCCCATCGCGGCCAGCTGGTGCTGGGCCATGGTCCGGGGCAAATGGACGTGCACGCGCGGCGCGGCAATACCATGCGGTTGAACGGCATCGATGCCGAGCTGCTCGACCGTGGCGAGGTGATGAAGCTCGCGCCCTATCTCGACTATTCGAAGGAGGCGCGCTTTCCGATCCATGGTGGCCTGCTGCAGCCGCGCGCCGGCACCGCGCGCCACGACGCTGTCGCCTGGGGCTATGCGCGTGCCGCCGACGACTACGGCGTCGACATCATCGAGAGCTGCGAGGTGACGGGCATTTTGCGCGAGGGCGGACGCGCGGTTGCGGTCGAGACCTCGCGGGGACGCATCGATGCGCCCAAGATCGGGATTGCCGTCGCCGGCCATTCCTCCCATGTCGCCGCCATGGCCGGGCTCGAGATCCCGGTGGAAAGTCACGTTTTGCAGGCCTTCGTTTCCGAAGCCATCAAGCCGCTGGTCCACCACGTCATCTCGTTTGGCGCCGAGCTGTTCTATCTTTCCCAATCCGACAAGGGCGGCCTCGTTTTCGGCGGCCACATCGATGGCTTCAACACCTACACCCAGCGCGGCCAGCTGGCGCGCGCGCAGACCGTCGCCGAATGCGCCGTGTCGCTGATGCCGATGCTGTCCCGGCTGCGCCTCCTTCGCTCCTGGGGCGGCATCCAGGACATGACGCCGGACGGCTCGCCCTTCATCTGCAAGACGCCGGTTGCAGGCCTCTACCTCAACGGCGGCTGGTGCTACCAGGGCTTCAAGGCGACGCCCGCGAGCGGCTGGACGTTCGCCCACACCATCGCCAATGACAGCGAGCATGAGCTCAATCGCGCCTACTCGCTCGACCGCTTTCGTCAAGGCAAGGAGCTCGACGAGTTCGGCATCGGCAACTGGACGTACAAGCAATGAGTTGTGAGGTTGTGAGTTGTGGGATTGTGACGGTGCTCAACGCACAAGCAAAATCTGGCTGCACAACTCACAACTCACAATCGCACTCGAGGACACTGCCATGCTGCGCCTGATCTGTCCGTTCTGTGGCGAGCGCGACTATACCGAGTTCCGCTATGGGGGGGACGCGACCAAGACCCGGCCTGCCTCCGAGGAGACCGACGCCGGCACTTGGCATGATCATCTGTTCTGCTTCCGCAATCCCAAGGGCCCCCACGTCGAGTACTGGCAGCACGTGCTCGGTTGCCGGCTGTGGATCGTGGTCGAGCGTGATACCGCCACCCACGAGATCGGCGCGACCCATCTCGCGCGCGACACGGGAGACCGGTCATGACCGCCTATCGCCTGCCCAAGGGCGGACGCATCGACCGCCGGCGCCCGATCGCCTTCCTCTGCGACGGCAAGCCTCAGATCGGCTTTGCGGGTGACACGATCGCCTCGGCTCTGCTCGGCAACGGCGTCTCCCTGCTCGGCCGCAGCTTCAAGTATCATCGGCCGCGCGGCGTATTCTCGGCCGGTCCCGAGGAGCCCAATGCCCTGCTGACGCTGGGCGAAGGCGGACGCCGCGAGCCCAACATCGTCGCAACCACGGCCGAGCTGGTCGATGGCATCGTGGCCCAGAGCCAGAATCGCTGGCCCTCCCTCGCGCTCGACCTGATGGCGATCAACCAGCTCGCCGCCCCGGTGCTCGGCGCGGGCTTCTACTACAAGACCTTCATGGGTCCGGCGAAGAAGTCCTGGATGCGCTACGAGCCGCTGATCCGGCGCGCGGCCGGCCTCGGCAAGGCAGGGGTCGCAGCCGATCCCGATCGCTACGAGGGCCGCCACGAATTCACCGACGTGCTGGTGATCGGCGCGGGACCGGCGGGCCTTGCCGCCGCGATCGCTGCCGGACGATCGGGCGCGCGGGCGCTGCTGGTCGAGCAGGATTTCGCGCTCGGCGGCTCGCTGCTGTCCGAGCCGGCTGGGGGTCCGGAGGCCGACTGGCTGGCCGAGCGCATCGCCGATCTCGCGCGACTGGGCAATGTCACGGTGCTGACCCGCACCACTGCCTTCGGGCTCTACGACGGCAACACGGCGGGTCTCATCGAGCGGCGCGATCACGAGCGGCCCGATCCCGCATCCGGGCGCGCGCGACAGGTCGCTGTCACGGTCAGAGCCGGCGCGATCATCTTCGCGACCGGTGCGATCGAGCGCCCGCTGGTGCTGGCCAACAACGACCGCCCGGGCGTGATGCTCGCGTCGGCCGCACGCACCTATCTCAACCGTTTCGGCGTCGCTTCCGGCAAACGCGTCGTGGTCGCAACCAACAATGACAGCGCCTATCGCGCGGCATTCGATCTGGCGGATGCCGGCGCCGCCGTGACGATCGCCGATCTGCGGGCGGCCCCCGACGAGATCCTCGCAGCCCGCGCGCGGGCGAAGGGCATCGCGCTATTGGCAGGCACGGCGGTTGCCGAGGTGCTGGGTCGTCGCGCCGTCGCGGGTGCGCTGCTGGCCGATTGGAAAGGCGAGGATCAACCGATCGGCTCGGCTCGGCAGTCGATCGAGGCCGACTCCGTCCTGCTCGCGGGCGGCTGGTCGCCAACCGTGCATCTGACCTCTCATCGTGGCATCAAGCCGGTCTGGCGGGAGGACATCGCCACCTTCGTTCCGGGCGGCTTCGCGGCCGGCCAGGTCGGCGCGGGCGCAGTGATCGGCACGTTCACGCTCGCGGGCGCCATTCTCGAGGGCGCCACTGCCGGCGCGCGCTCCGCCCAGGCGCTCGGCCACGACCGGTCGGGGGCGGCCGACATTGCGATCCCCGCCGCCGACCGCGGCGAGGACGGCGATCTCCACATCCTGCCCGCCTGGCGCATCCCCTCGCGCCGGCATGGCAAAGCCTTCGTCGACCTGCAGAACGATGTGACAGTGGACGACGTCACCCAAGCCTGGCGCGAAGGCTACCGCGCGGTCGAGCACCTGAAGCGATACACCACGCTCGGCATGGGCACCGACCAGGGCAAGACCTCCAACATCAATGCCCTCGCCCTGATGGCTGGGCTCAGCGGCACGGAAATCACCGAGGTCGGGACCACCACGTTCCGCCCGCCCTATACGCCGGTCGCGCTGGGAGCGCTCGCCGGCAGAGCTGTCGGCGCCCACTTCCGTCCGGTCAGGCGCTCGCCCCTGCACGACTGGCATGTAGCCAACGGCGCGACCTTCATCGAGGCAGGACCCTGGTTGCGGGCCTGGTACTATGCCTGGGCTGGCGCCACGCCCGAGGATGCCTACGTCAAGGAAATGGAGGTCGTCCGTCGCGGGGTCGGCATTGCCGACGTCTCGACGCTGGGCAAGATCGACGTCCAAGGGCCCGACGCCGCGGAGCTGCTGAACCGCGTCTATGTGAACGGCTTCCTGAAGCTCGCACCCGGCAAGGCCCGCTATGGCGTGATGCTGCACGATGACGGAACGGTGCTCGATGACGGCACCACCACGCGGCTCTCCGACACGCGCTTCTTCATGACGACGACGACGGCGCAGGCCGGCGAGGTGATGAGCTGGCTCGAATACCTGCTGCAGACCGCGTGGAAGGACCTTCGCGTCCATGTCTCCTCGCTCACCGACGAGTGGGCCGGCATGTCGGTCTCGGGCCCCAAGGCGCGCGAGGCGTTACAGCTGGCCCTGCCGGGCGAGGACCTCTCGGGCGAGCGGCTGCCCTACATGGGCGCGATCGAGACGGCGCTCGAGGGCGTCCCGCTCAGGATCATCCGCCTCTCGTTCTCGGGCGAGCTCGCCTACGAGGTGTTCACGCCGGCCGATTATGGCATCGCGGTTTGGCAGCAAATCCTGGCGGCGGCAGCCCCGCTCGGCATCAAGCCCTATGGGCTGGAAGCGCTGGCGAGCCTGCGCATCGAGAAGGGGCATGTGGCCGGCCTCGAGATCGATCACCGCAATACGCTTGCCGATCTGGGGCTCGCCAAGATGGCCGGCCGCGAGAAATCCTTCGCTGGCAAATCGCTGATGCAACGGCCCAATCTCAACCGCGAGGACCGTTGGAGCCTCGTTGGTCTCGAATCGCTCGAGCCCGACAAAAAAGTGCGCGGCGGCTCGATCCTGTTTGCGCCGGGCGAGGAGCACAAGGGCCACGGCCATGGCTACATCACCTCCGTCACCTGGTCAGTCGAGCTCAACAGGACGATCGCGCTGGCGCTCTATGATGGCGGCCTGAAGCACCAGGGCGAGGAAGTGATCGCCGCCTTCCCGCTGAAGGACGAGCAGGTGCGCCTCAGGATCGTCTCGCCCCACTTCATCGACCGGGAAGGAAAACGTCTCCATGCTTGAGCGGACATCGGCATTGGCGAGCGTGATCCCAGGCAAGGGCAAGCCGGGCGTGGGAGGCGCCATCGGCTTGCAGCTCGGCGAGGCTCGCGGTTTCGCGCTCATCCAGGTCGCAGGCTTCGCTACGGCCATGGGCAAGGTCGAGTCGCGGCTGGCGGCACTGACGGGTGGACGTGTCCCCGAGAACGTGCGGATTCCCGTACAAACCGGGGCCGGTTGGGTGTTCCGGACAGGGCCCGAGCAGGTCTGGCTCGTGGTGCCGGCGGCGGGTGATATGCTTGCCCGCCTCACCCGCGAGATCGCGCCCGACATCGGTGTGGTGAGCGACCTCTCGCATAGCCGCACCCGCATCTTCATCGACGGCGCCAGATCCGTCGATGCCCTGAGGAAAGGGTTCCCCCTCGATCTCTCCGAAGCCTTTCTCGCAGCGGGCGAGGCTGCTCTGACCGGCGTCCATCACACTCCCGTTCTGCTCCATCGGGTGACGCGCGACCGGTTCGAGATCTACGCGATGCGCACCTATGCACTGACCGTCTGGGCTTGGCTCGCCGATGCCTCGCACGAGTTCGGCTATGAAATCGCCTCGTCCGAGATCGGATATACGGTCTAGAGGTAGGTCGCAGCGAGGTCGACCGTCGTTTCCCGCCCGATCGCGTCATAGTGCCGGGCGAGCCAGTCGGACGCCACCTGACGGCCGCTATCGCGCAACCCACACAAGAAGTCCCAATCGGTGTTGAGCTTGGTGGCGACGCCGAGGCCGGCCATGCGGGCGTCGTCACGGATCGAGTGGACCAGCATGCGCCGGTAGCGCGTGCCGTCGAGCGCGCCGTCGTCGATCAGCTTGGAGACGAACGCGATCGCCCGCATCTCGCGCATCAGCGAGGAGTTGAAGCTGATCTCGTTCATGCGATCGAAGATCTCGGCCGCCGTCGTCGGCAGGTGGGCGTGCTCGATCGGGTTGATGTGGACGATCACCACGTCGCGAGACGCGCCGTTGTAGATCACCGGAAAGATTGCCGGGTTGCCCATGAACCCGCCGTCCCAGAAATGCTCGCCGCCAATCTCGACCGCCTGGAACAGATAGGGCAGACAGGCCGACGCCAACAGCACGTCCGGCGACATCTCATGGTTCTCGAAGACGCGGATCTTGCCGTTCCTCACATTGGTTGCGCTGATGATCAGCCGCGGCGAGGTCTTGCTGGCACACAGCCGGTCGAAGTCGATCACCTTCACCAGCACGTCCTTCAGCGGATTGAGATTCAACGGATTGAGCTGATAGGGCGAGAGCATATGGGTCATGGCCTGGAAGGCCAGAAAAGAGGGGTCGAGATCGGATTTGAAGCCCCAGGCCGCAAAGACCTTCTCGAAGGGGTTGGCCTTGACCGGGCTCCACATGCGACCCGCAGCCGAGATCGCCTGCCAGAACTCGTCGAGCTTGGCGCGTGCCCCGTCGCGCTCGCCGATCGCAAAGCCGTAGGCGAGAACGGCCGCATTCATGGCGCCCGCACTCGTCGCCGTGATCGCCTCGATCGAAAGCCGCCCCTCCTCGAGCAGCCGGTCGAGCACACCCCAGGCGAAAGCCCCGTGCGCGCCGCCGCCTTGGAGTGCGAGATTGATTGGCTTGATGTTCTGCATGACTTCCTCCAGCGGGGGAGTAGGCGATGGGCAGTGGGGAGTAGGAATGCGCCCCGATTGCCTACTCCCTATTCCCCACTCCCCATGTTCAATGCGCCGTCCAACCGCCATCGACCGGTAGCGCAGCACCGGTGATCGAGGCGCCGCTCGTGCTCGCCAGCAGCACCGCGAGCGCGCCGAGCTCCTCGGTTCGCACGAACTGGCGCGTCGGCTGCGATCCGAGCAGCACATCGCGCACGACCGCTGCTTCCGTGATGCCACGCGCACGCGCAGTTTCGGGGATCTGCTTCTCGACGAGCGGCGTCAGCACATAGCCTGGACAGATGGCATTGGCCGTCACGCCGAATTCGGCCGCTTCGAGCGCGACGGCCTTCGTCAGGCCGAGCACGCCGTGCTTGGCGGCGACGTAGGCCGACTTGAAGGGGGAAGCGACGAGCGCGTGGGCCGAGGCGATATTGATGATGCGGCCATGCTTTCGTTGCTTCATGGCAGGCAGCGCGGCACGGATCGAATGGAAAGCGGCCGACAGGTTAATGGCGATGATCGCATCCCACTTGGCGATTGGAAACGTCTCGATCGCCTCGACATGCTGGATGCCGGCGTTGTTGACGAGAATATCGACCCGGCCGAACGCCGCTTCGGCATCCGCGACCATGCCGGCGATCTGGCCAGGGCTCATCATGTCCGCGTTCGAATAGCGGGCACGTACGCCGAAATGCTGCTCGAGCCCCGAGCGGACCTGCTCGATCTCCTTCCAGTCGCCGAGCCCGTTCAGCGTCACGTCGGCGCCGGCCGCGGCAAGCGCTTGGGCGATGCCAAGGCCGATGCCGCTGGTCGAGCCGGTGACGATGGCCGCCTGCCCGGCGAGGGGCTTCATGTCGGACATGGCAAGTGCTCCTGATGGTTTGATGTCTGGTCTCGATTTTCACACTCAGCCGATCCGCCCGGCGCACGACCCGCGTCCGCCAGCGACTGCAATGGGATTGGCAATGGTCGACCGCCGGACGCCCCATCGGAGGGTCCGCTGGCTGAACGTCGGTCCCAACTTTCGAACGGCTAAGGCAGGCGCTGCATGAAACGCACGACCTTGCGCGTTCGCTCAGAGAAGAGGGTCGGCGTGTAGTAGGCGCCGGCGACACGCTTGGTGACCTCCGACAGCGTCGGGTAGGGTGCGATGATGCCGGTCATGTCCTTGATGGTCATGCGCTTGGTCATCGCAAGCACCCAGGGCAGGATCAGCTCGCCCGCATGGCGCCCGACAATGGTCGCGCCCAGGATCCGTCCGCTCTTGGCGACCACCGCCTTGACGAGGCCTTCGGTCGCGCGCTCGGCCTGCGCCCGGTCATTTTCCTCGAATGACCAGGTGACGGCCTTGGCATTGGGGTCGGCCTCGAGCGCGCCCGCATGGGTCTGGCCGACATGGGCGAGCTCGGGGTCGGTGTAGGTGACCCACGGAACGGTGCTGGTGTCCGCCTTGGCAGGCACATTGAAGAGGGCGTTGCGGATCACGATGCCTGCGTGATAGCCGGCCACGTGGGTGAACTGCAACCCGCCTGCCACGTCGCCGATCGCGAATACGCGCCGGTTGCTGGTGCGCAGCCGTGCGTCGACCTCGATCCCCTTGGGCGAGAACGCGATGCCAGCCGCCTCGAGCCCGAGCCCTGCCAGATTGGGACGGCGGCCGGCCGCGATCAGCAGATGCGAGCCGGAGACGCTCTCGCCGCGGCCGCCCTTGCCAAAGGTCACGGCAATGCCATTGCCATGGCGGGCGACCCGCTCGACCTTGGCGCCCTCGTGCAGGACGAGCCCTTCCGCGGCCAGCCGATCCCGCACGACCGCAACGGCATCAGGATCGTCCTTGGGCAGGATCGACATCGCCTCGAGCACCGTCACGCGGCTGCCGAGGCGCCGATGGGCCTGTGCCAGCTCGAGCCCGATCGGCCCGCCACCGACGACGATCAGGTGCTCGGGCCGCTCGGTCAGATCGAACACGGTCTCATTGGTCAGGGCGCGCACGTCGGCGATGCCGGGGATCGGCGGCACGAAGGCGTGACTGCCGGTCGCAACGACGAAGCGGCGTGCCTCGATCGTGCGCCCGCCGGCTTCGATCGCAGTCGGGCTGACGAACCGTGCGGGCGCCTGGATGACGTCGATGCCCAGCGCCTGGAAGCGCTCGACCGAGTCGTGGGGCGCGATCGCGCCGATCACGCCATGCACGTGAGCATGCACCTTGGCGAAGTCGATCTCGGGCTCGTGACCGTTGACGCCGAAGCGTGAGGCCGTGCGGACGGCGTGTGCGGCCTCTCCCGCTGCGATCAGCGCCTTCGAGGGCACGCAGCCGGTGTTGAGGCAGTCGCCCCCCATCTTGTGCTTCTCGATCAGCACGACTTTGGCGCCCATCTGGGCAGCGCCCGCCGCGACGGAGAGCCCGCCCGAGCCCGCGCCGATGATGGCGATGTCGACATTCCATTTGCCCATGACTCGTCTCCCCGTCCCGTTCGATCCGATTGCGCTGAGCCAGATGTAGGGGCTGGAGGCTCGCTCTTCCTCCCCGGAGCGGGACACAGCGGGACAACTCTTCGTGTGAGGTCCGCGAGGCTCTGCTAGGGATGCGAATGTAACGAGGGAGCTTTGATCATGGCGAGCATCTCGATCACCTATCTGAACGGCCCCGATATCGACGCGCTCGCCATGACTGACGACGAGATCCTCGCCGCGGTCGAAACGGCGCTCGTCGCGCAAGGGAACGGAGAGTGCGTGATCGAGCCGCGCATGCACCTCGTGCCCGATCCCGCTTTCAACGGCCATTTCAACGTGTTGCGCGGCTATGTGGCGCCGCTCGGCTTGGCCGGCGTCAAGATCGTCGGCGATTTCGTCGACAACTGGAAGCGCGACCTGCCCTCCGAGATGGCAATGCTCAACCTGTTCGATCCGCGCACCGGTTGCCCTCGCGCGGTGATCGACGCTTCCGCCATCACCGACATGCGGACGGGGGCGCTGACCGCGCTCGGGGCCAAGCACCTGGCGCCGCCCAATCCCCGTGTGCTCGGCCATATCGGCGCGCGCGGCACGGCCTACTGGAACGTGCGCCTGCTCGACCGGCTGTTCGATTTCGCGGAGATCCGGGTGCACTCGCGCCGGCCCGAGAGCCGGGAGGCTTTCGCCGCACGCCTGAGCCAGGACCTCGGCAAGCCGGTCGTCGCGACAGCCGACTGGCGGAGCTGTCTGGAAGGCGCCGACATCATGGTCGAGGCGTCCCGGCTGGAGCAACCGGAACCATTGCTGCGGACGGCATGGGTGAAGCCAGGCTCGCTCGTGATCCCCTACGGCACCATGAGCGCGCTCGAGTTGTCGCTGACCGACATCATGAGCAAGATCGTGGTCGACGACCGCGGACAGATGCGGGCCGGCCATCTGGGCGCGCTGCGCGCCCACATCGACGCCGGCAAGCTCTCCGAGGCAACCGTCCACGCCGAGCTCGGCGAGATCGCCGCCGGCAAGCGCACGGGACGCGAAAGCGCCGAGGAGACCATCCTGTTCTGGCACCGCGGGCTTTCCCTCTCCGATATCGCGCTCGGGGCGGCGATGCTGGAGAAGGCCAGGCGCCTGGGGATCGGGCGCGATCTCAGATACGCCTGAGACCGATCGGGGCGCGACGAGGAGCAAGGTTCGAGATCAGTTCACGTTCACACGAGCCATCCTGCTTGCCAGGACCAAGACCTTGTGTTGTGCTCCGGAGAGAGTGAGTGCTCGGGCACTCGTATGCATCTCGCGGGGTCGCGATGGCAGATGCCAAGACGAAGGTCTTCCTCTCCTATTCGCGCAAGGACAGCGAGTTCGCCGAGGATCTGAACCAGGCGCTCGATGCCTGCGGGTTCGAGGCCTATCTCGACAAGCACGACATCGCGGCGGGAGAGCGCTGGGAGGATCGGCTCGGTCGCCTGATCGAAGCGGCTGACACCGTCGTCTTCGTGATCTCGCCGGACTCGGTCGCCTCGGAGCGCTGCGAATGGGAAGTGCAGAAGGCTGAAACACTGGGAAAGCGTCTGTTGACTGTCGTGTGGCGTGCGGTCGGCGAGGCAGAGACACCCGATCGGCTGAAGCGGCTCAACTACATCTTCTTCAGCGGCAAGGAGCGGAGCTTCGCGCGCGGCCTTGCCGATGTCGTGAAGGCGCTCAACACAGACCTCGACTGGATTCGCGAGCATACGCGGCTCGGCGAGCTTGCCGCCCGCTGGGAGAGCCGCGGCCGCCCCGAGGCGCTCCTTCTGCACGGTGACGATATCGCGACCGCCAAGGCCTGGGTCAGCCGCCGCCCCAAGGACGCTCCCGAGCCGGCGCTGCTCCAGCGCGAGCTCGTGGCCGCAAGCGAAAAAGCCGAGGCAGCGCGCTCGCGGACCGCGGAGGAGCAGAAGGCGCGAGCACGCCGGCTCTGGCGCGGGATCATCGCATCGGCCGCGGCCGCGGCCGTCATGGTGGGGCTCGCCGGGTTTGCCTATGTCCAGTGGAAGCGCGCGGAGGAGCAGAAGGGCGTCGCGCAGCAGCAGCGCGATGAGGGGCTCATCATTCAGTCGCGGTATCTGGCGGACCTGTCGCGCCGGCAGACGAGCGATGGCGATGCGGCGACCGGGATTCTCTATGCTCTCGAAGGGCTCAAGGACGAGGCGTCCGCACTCGACAAGCAGCGGGCGCGGCCATTCTGGCAGGGCAGCCGGAATGCGCTGCTGCAAGGGATTCTCGCCCTCAAGGAGGAGCATGTCTGGAACCTGCCCGAGTTCGCCCAGGGCGAGACCGGGCTGATCGGCGCGATGCCGAGCCCCGATGGCACGAAGCTATTGATTGGCGCCAACGGGGCCGTTGGCGTGGTCGTCCTGGCGGTCGATGTCGGGACAGGAGAAACCAAGGAGCTCTACAAAGCTACCGCTGGCGAAACCGTCGCAACGACGATCGCCTTCAGCGCCGACGGGAAGCGTGCGGCGGTCGTTTTCTCGGGCGACACGCGGATCATCGACCTCGAAACTGGGCGCGAGCTCAGGGCGATCGCGGGCAGCGGTGCGCCGATCGATCTCGTGAGGCTGAGCCGCGATGGCCGGCGGCTGCTGACGGTTGCGCAGAATGAGCCCGCCAAGGTCTACGCGCCGGAAATCGGACTGGCCGTGTACTCGCTCGCGGGCAACACCAGCCCGATCGGTGCTGCGGCCTTCAGCCCCGATGGCACGCTGCTGCTCACCGGCTCGGAGGACCAGACGGCCCGTGTTTTCGATGCGGCGACTGGCACAGAGACGGCAGTGCTCAAGGGACATGTGGGCTCGGTGACCGGCGTTGCGTTCAGTGGCGATGGCACGTTCGTCGCAACCGCCGCCGACGACAAGACCTTGCGCCTCTGGAATGCCGGCAGTTGGACCGAGATCGCACAAGCTGACATGGATCAGGACGGTGTGCGGGAGATCGCCTTCAGCCGGGACAACAAGCTCGTGCTGACAGGAGGCGAAGACGGATCGATTGCCGTCTGGAGCGCGGAGGATGGCCGGCATGTGGCGAGGTTGCGCGGCCATTCGGGCAGCGTGCGTTCGGCAGCCTTCAGCGGGGATGCCACAAGCGTCATCTCGGCCTCCGCCGACGGGTCGCTTCGGGTCTGGCACGTCGCTGCCTCCTCCGAAGGTGCTCGAGTGCTGGCGAGCCCGCAAGGAGGCTCGTTCTACGACGCAAGCTTCAGCCCGGACGGCGCGCGCGTGGTGACAGCCTCGCTCGACCAGAAGGCGCGCGTCTGGAATGCGGCAGACGGCTCGTTGCTGCTGACGCTGACGGGGCACGAGGCTGAGGTCACCTCCGCCGTCTTCAGCCCCGATGGCAAGCGCATCCTGACGGCATCCGCCGACAAGACGGCGATCGTCTGGTCGGCGGAGACAGGCCAGAAGATCCTCGTTCTGAGCGGTCACAAGGCGCCAGTCAGGATGGCACGCTTCAGTCCTGACGGCAGCCTGATTGCTACCGCGGGTGGGTACGTTCTGTCTGGCAGGCGAAAGCGCGACCATTCCGCCAGGATCTGGAGTGCGGCCACGGGAGCTCAGGTTCGCATCCTCGACGGTCACGGGCAAACGGTGCGGAGCATCGCATTCTCGCACGATGGCAAGAAGATTCTAACGGCTTCGTTCGACGGCACCGCGCGACTCTGGGATTTGGCAACAGGTGCCGCGCTGAAGCGATTCCAAATGACGAACCGCGGCAATCTTTGCATTTCAGCCGCATTCAGCCCCGACGACATGCTCATCGCCACAGGATCGAGCGACCACCTCATCCGCGTTTTCGACGCAAGGTCCGGCGAGGTCGTGAAAATCCTGCCGGGCCACGCGTCACTCGTCCAGAGCGTCACCTTCAGCCCTGATGGAAAGATTCTGGCCTCGGCCTCGGGGTCTCGCAGAAGCAACCCCGATGAGGATGCGGCGGTCCGGCTCTGGAGCACGGTAACCTGGGAGCCACTGGCGGTCCTCGATGGTCACCGGTTTGCCACTTGGAGCGTCGCCTTCAGCCCCGATGGCGGCCGGATCGCGTCGGCCTCATCTGATGGAACCGCACGCCTCTGGAACACGCGATTGGCCGTCCTGGCTGCAGGCGAATTGATCAAGCTCGCGAAAAGCGTCGTCCCCCGCTGCCTGACGCGCTCGCAGCGCGATCAAGCGTACCTGGAGGTCGACTTGCCCGCGTGGTGCCGCGAGTTGAGTAAATGGCCGCGTGGTGCGTCGACGGAGGCCGCTGCGGCTCAGGAGTGAGTATTCTGGATCTGAAGCGTCACATCCGCGACGAGCCGCATTCCCTGGAAGGTCCGCCAGTGCTAGACACAGCCACGGATTCGCCTCTCTGCGAACGAAAGCAGACCAAACGGACGATTGCCCATGGCTCGCCTGCCCACACTCGACAGCGTGAAAATCGCCGTGATCGGCCTGGGCTATGTCGGCCTGCCGCTCGCGGTCTATATGGCGCGGCACTTTCCCGTGGTCGGCTTCGACATCAACGCGCGCCGGATCGCCGAGTTGCAGGGCGGCCATGACCGCACGCTCGAGGTCAGGCCCGACGAGTTCGAGGCCGCCAAGCGCCTCTCCTATTCGGCCGATACCAAGGACCTGGAAGCCTGCAACTTCTTCATCGTGACGGTGCCGACGCCGATCGACGAGGCGCGCCGGCCCGACCTGACCCCGCTCGAGAAGGCGAGCAACACGGTCGGCAAGGTGCTGCGCAAGGGTGACATCGTCGTCTACGAATCGACCGTCTATCCTGGCGCGACCGAGGAAGTGTGCGTGCCGATCCTGGAGAAGGTGTCGGGGCTGAAGTTCAACACCGACTTCTTCGCTGGCTATTCGCCGGAGCGAATCAATCCGGGCGACGCCAAGCACCGGCTGCCCGACATCTTGAAAGTGACCTCCGGTTCGACTCCCGAGGTCGCCGAGATCGTCGACGCGGTCTATGCCAAGGTCATCACCGCCGGCACCCACAAGGCGAGCTCGATCCGGGTGGCGGAAGCGGCGAAAGTCATCGAGAACATCCAGCGCGACGTGAACATCGCGCTCATCAACGAGCTGGCGCAGCTGTTCAAGCAGATGGGCCTGGAGACCCGCGAGGTGCTGGCCGCCGCCGGAACGAAGTGGAACTTCCACGGCTATACGCCGGGTCTGGTCGGTGGCCACTGCATCGGCGTCGACCCCTATTATCTGACCCACAAGGCGCAATCGATCGGCTTCCACACCGAGATGATCCTCGCCGGGCGCCGCATCAACGACGGCATGGCGCAATGGGTCGCCCAGGACGTGATCAAGACCATGGTGAAGCGGAAGCAGCGCGTCGACGATGCGCGGATCCTGGTGATGGGCTTCACCTTCAAGGAGAACTGCCCCGATACCCGCAACACCAAGGTCGCCGACCTAGTCAAGGAGCTGAAGGAGTTCGTGCGCGAGGTCGTCGTGTTCGACCCCCACGCCGATGTCGAGGAGGCGAGCCACGAGTATGGGCTGAAGGTCGCCAACAGCCTCGACCACGGCCCCTATGATGCGGTGGTGATGGCGGTCAAGCACGACGAGATCGTCGCGATGGGGACGGCGGGCATCAAGGCGCTCTTGAAGAAAGGCGGCACGCTCTACGACCTCAAAGGCATCGTGCCGGTGGGCGAGAGCCATGCGCGGGTGTAGCGGCCGGGCGGGCGAACTGCCGCTCGCCCCGACAGCGGCGAGGAAACCCGTAGGGGTGACCCGCAGGTCGCCCGCTGGTGGGAGACGCGGCCGATGAAAATCCTCGTCACCGGCGCCGCCGGGTTCATCGGCTCGCATACGGC
>JANNSW010000625.1:0-10749 GCA_031403055.1 Hyphomicrobiaceae bacterium
CAGCGAGATGCCGATGTCGGCGTGCTTGCTCTCGCCCGGCCCGTTGACGATGCAGCCCATCACGGCGACCTTCAGCCCCTCGACGCCCGGATAGCGCTGCTTCCACTCGGGCATGCGCTCGCGCAGCATCGCCTCGATGTCGCGCGCAAGGCTCTGGAACACGGTCGAGGTGGTGCGCCCGCAACCGGGGCAGGCGGCGACCACGGGAACGAAGGTGCGCAGCCCCATGGTCTGCAAAAGTTCCTGCGCCGCGCGCACCTCGAGCGTGCGGTCGCCGCCGGGCTCTGGCGTCAGCGAGTAGCGGATGGTGTCGCCGATCCCCTGCTGCAGCAGGATGCCCATCGCGGCCGATGACGCCACGATCCCCTTGGAACCCATGCCCGCTTCGGTCAGCCCCAGATGCAGCGCATAGCGGCAGCGGGCGGCGAGCTTGCGGTAGACGCTGACCAGATCCTGGACCGATGAAACCTTCGCCGAGATGATGATCCGCTCGGGCCCCAGGCCCAACTCCTCGGCTCGTCCGGCGGAGAGAAGTCCGGACTGCACGATTGCCTCGTGCATGACCTCGACCGCATCGGCCGGCTCGGGCTTCCTAGCGTTCTCATCCATCAGCCGCGTCAGCAGCTCCTGGTCGAGCGAGCCCCAGTTGACCCCGATCCGCACCGGCTTTGCGTATCGCATCGCCAGCTCGATGATCGCCGAGAACTGGCGGTCGCGCTTGTCCTTGAAGCCCACATTGCCGGGATTGATCCGGTATTTGTCGAGTGCTTCCGCGCAGGCCGGATGCTCGGCCAGCAGCGTGTGGCCGTTGTAATGGAAGTCGCCGATCAGCGGCACCGCGACCCCCATCGCCACCAGCCGGTCGCGGATGTGGGGCACGGCGGCGGCTGCCTCCTCACGGTCGACGGTGATACGCACCAGCTCGGAGCCGGCTCGCGCGAGCGCCGCCACCTGGGCAGTCGTTGCAGCCACATCGGCGGTATCGGTGTTGGTCATCGACTGCACCACGACCGGCGCGCCGCCACCCACCACGACCCCGCCGACGGCGACGGCGACAGAGGCGCGACGGGCGGCGATGGTCGAGGTCATGGCAGCGGGCTCCGGCGTGACGACTGGCGTGCCGCCGTCGATAGCCGAGTTCCCAGCCGGTGGCCAGCCGCTGGACGAGTACCGTCAGCCCCGCGAGACATGAATCGCCGGCACACGGCCCTTCCAGGGCATCGCCTGCTCGAGCTCGGCGCCGAGCGAGATGAGGAGATGATCCTCCGCGTGACGCGCCGCGATCTGCACGCCGATCGGCAGCCCGTTCGAATGCATGCCCAATGGCAACGACATGGACGGCTGGCCCGTGACGTTGGTGAAGACCAGGAACTGCTGCGAGGACAGCTCGAAGTGGATGAACTCGGCCGGCGGCAGATCGACGTCCATGCCGTAGACGCCGAGCTTGGGCGCTGTCTGCGCGCAGGTCGGCGTCAACCAGACGTCGTGCTGCGCAAAGAAGGCGCCCGTCTCGCGCCGGACACGGTTCATGGCGGCGATGGCATCGAAGTACTTCGAGGGCTGAACGGTCTTGGCGTAGTTATAAAAGTTGTAGGTCGCACGCTCGACCGTATCGGGGCTGACCTTGCGGCCCATCTTGGCGCCGAGCTGATCGAGGCGCTTGTCGAAGCCGACGAACCAGATGTCGAGACAGGTCGCATGCTGGGCGGCCATATCGAGCGGGGGAGCGCCCTCGACGACCTCGTGGCCGAGCTTGGCCAAAGCGTTCGCCGCCTGCTCGGTGACCTTGGCGATCTCCTGGTCGACGGGCGTGTCCATCAGTGCCTTGGCCGACCAGGCGATGCGCAGCTTCCTCCGCGGTTTCTCCACGTAGCTCGCATAGCGGCGCGGCGGCGCGTTGATCACGAAGGGGTCGCCCGGCTGGGGCACGGCGACCCAGTCGAGCAAGGCTGCCGTATCGCGCATCGACTTCGACTGCGCGAAATTCATGGCCATGCCGCTGCCCCACTCGTCGAGCAGTGGCCCGGCCGAGATGCGCCCACGCGAGGGCTTCAGGCCGATACCGCCGCACCAGGCGGCAGGGCCGCGGATCGAGCCGCCGATGTCGGAGCCATGCGCGAGCGGCACGATGCCGGCCGCGACCGCCGCCGCCGCTCCCCCGCTCGAGCCGCAGGCGGAGTAGCCGTTCTTCCAGGGTGTCGTCGTCGCCCCGTAGAGCCGGTTCTCGGACGAGCTCGCCATCGAGAACTCCGGAGTATTGCTGCGTCCGAGGATGTTGAGGCCGGAACTCTTCAGCAGCGTGGCGAAATTCGTATCGATCTCACCCAGCATGCCCTGACAGAGCCAGCTGCCGAACTCGATTCTGCGGCCCTTCAGGTGCCCGCCCACGTCCTTGATGAGGAAAGGCACGCCGCGGAACGGGCCGTCGGGCAGCGCCTTCGCGGCGCGCTCCTCGAGCTGATCGTCATAGACCTCGATCACGGCCTTCAGCGTCGGATTCGTTTTCCCGATCGCGGCAGCGGCGGTCAACGCCAGCTCGTGCGCGCTGACCTGCTTCGTGCGCACCAGCGCGGCGAGGTCATGGGCGTCGCAGGCTGCATACTCGGAGAGCTTCATGGGCGATGGCATCGGCCGACCTCGATTGCAGGCCGCGGATGAGCGGCTCAAAGGGGATGCAGGCACGCATGGAACCGGCCCGCGCCAGCGGCGACGAGGGGCGGCGGAATGCGGCGACATTCGTCACCCGCGCGCGCGCAGCGTGGCGCGAACGCGCAGCCGGGCGGGGGATTGAGCGTGCTCGGCAGCTCGCCGGTCACTGGCTGCAGGCGCCCGCGATGGCGCGGATCGATCGAGGGCACCGAGTCGAGCAGGCCTCGCGTGTAGGGATGGCGCGGGGCGGCGAACACCTCGGCGACCGGACCGCGCTCGACCACGCGCCCCAGATACATGATCAGCACCCGGTCGGCGATGCTCTCGACGGTCGCCAGATTGTGCGAGATGAACAGGTAGCTGAGGCCGAGCCGCTGCTGCAGGTCCTGCAGCAGGTTCAGCACCTGGGCCTGCACCGATACGTCGAGCGCGGCCGTCGGCTCGTCGAGAATGAGGAGCTTGGGCTCGAGCGCGATTGCGCGGGCAATGGCGATACGCTGGCGCTGCCCGCCCGAGAACTCGTGGGGAAACCGGGTCAAGTGCTCGGAGCCGAGCCCGACCTCGGAGAGATGGCGCACCACCCGCTCGTTCAGCGCCCGGCCCGAGAGGCCGTAGGCCGTCACCAATGGCTCGCCGACGATGTCGCGGATGCGCATGCGCGGATCGAGCGAGGAGTAGGGATTCTGGAAGACGATCGAGAGGCGTTGCCGCCAGGCCTGCTCGACAGCGCGGCCCGACGTCGAGAGGTCCGAGCCCTCGAACAGCACACGCCCGCCGTCTTGCGAGATGAGCCGCAACAGCGACAGCGCAACCGTCGTCTTGCCGCAACCGGATTCGCCAACCAGCGCGACCGTCTCGCCCTGCTCGACCTCGAAGCTCACATCGTCGACCGCCCGCACGATGCCATGGCGGGTCTGGAAGCGCTTGGTCAAGCTCTGGACGGTGAGCAGCGCCGTCATTGCGGGATCGCTCCAACAGCACGAATTGCGCTGCCTGCAGTCGGCAAAGCCCCGACCGGGTGGTGGCAGGCAACCATCCGGCCAGGACCTGCCGATGCCATTGCCGGCGCCACCTGCGCGCACTGCGCCCTCGCCGACGGGCAGCGCGGATGGAACGCGCACCCGGGCGGCGGATTGGCCATGTTGGGCACCGTGCCCGGGATCTGGGTCAACGCCACCCGGCCACGCCCGAGCATCGGCACGGCCCGCAGCAGATTTGCGGTATAGGGATGGGCGGGCGAGCCGAACAGACCGTCGATCGTGCCCGCTTCGACGATGCGGCCCGCGTACATCACGGCAAGCCGGTCGCACAAGCTGCCGACGACACCCAGATCGTGGGTGATGAAGAGCACAGTCAGCCCCCGCTCGCGGGCCAGGTCGCGCAACAGCACGATCACCTGGGCCTGGATCGTGACGTCGAGGGCGGTGGTGGGCTCGTCGGCGATCAGCAATTGTGGCTCGCAGGCGAGCGCCATCGCGATCATCACGCGCTGGAGCTGGCCGCCGGAGACCTGATGCGGGTACTTCTGCAGCGCCATCTGCGGGTCGGCGATGCGCACGGCCGCCAGCGATTCCAGCGCGGCACGCAGCGCGACCTGGCGCCCGACATGGCGCACATTGGCGATCGCATCGACGAGCTGGCGGCCGAGCGTGAAGAACGGGTTGAGCGCCTTGCCGGGGTTCTGGAAGATCATCGCGGCCACGCTGCCACGCCGGCGCTGGTTCTCCGCTTCGGGCGCACCCACCACCTCGTGGCCGGCGAGCCGGATGCTGCCGGTGACGCGGCCGGGCGGGGGGACGAGGCCGAGACAGGCGAGCGCCGTCATCGACTTGCCGCTGCCGGATTCACCCACGAGCCCAATCACCTCACCACGGGCAACCGACAGGCTGACGCCGCGCACGGCCTGGACCGTGCGCTCCAGGCTCGGGAACTCGATCGCGAGGTCCTTGATCTCGAGCAGGATCTCGCTCACGCTGGGCGTTCCTCGATGGACGGTTGGCCCGCTGCCTGTGCGCTCGGCATCAATGACTCGACTGCCGTTTGGGATCGAGGATATCGCGAATGCCGTCGCCGATCAGGTTGACGGCAAGCACCGTGACGAAGATGGCGAGGCCGGGAAATGTCACCGTCCACCAGTTGTCGATGAAGCGGGTGCGGCTGAGGGCCGCCATCAGGCCCCACTCGGGTGTCGGTGGTTGCGCCCCGATGCCGATGAAGCTCAGGGACGCCGCGGCCAGGATCGCATAGCCGAAATCCATCGAGCCCTGCACGATGATGGGCGTCGTCGAGTTCGGCAACGCATGGCGCAGCATGATGCGCCAGCTGCTGACGCCCATGGCGCGGGCAGCGGAGATGTAGAGCTCGTTCTTCACCCGCATGACGGCGCCGCGAACGATGCGCGAGTACCAGGGGAAGTAGGAAATGGCGAGCGCGATCATTGCGTTGAAGATTCCCGTCCCCAGCGCCGCCGTGATCGCGATCGGCAGCAGCAGCGGCGGAAACGCGAGGAACACGTCCGTCACCCGCATCAGCATGGTGTCGAGGCGGCCGCCATAGTAGCCGGCCAAGAGACCGATCGGTACGCCGATCGCAATGGACAACGTCACGACGAGCACGCCGACGAGCAGCGAGATGCGAGCGCCGAAGAGCACCTGGGAGAAAACGTCCTGGCCAAGCTCGTTGGTGCCCATCGGGTGCGAGAAGCTCGGGGGCTGCAGCTTGTCGAGGAACACGATCTCGATCGGATCGTAGGGCGCAATCCACGGCGCGAAAATCGCCGCCAGCACGATGACCGTCAACAACGCCGAGCCGAGCACGAACAGCACATTGTTGCGGGCGAAATGGCGGACCCGCATGGCGTTGGTGACCTGGCGCTCGGAGCTTGCAGGTGCACGGATGGCTTCAACTGTCATGAGGTGCGCAGCCTTGGATCGACGAAGAAGTAGAGCAGATCGACGATCAGGTTGATGACGAGATAGGCGGTTGCCAGGAACAGGGTCACACCGATCGCAGCGGGATAGTCGGACTGGATGATCGCACGCACGACATAGCTGCCGATGCCGGGCCAATCGAACACGTACTCCGCGACGATCGCGCCGCCCAGCAGATAGCCATAAGTCAAGCCGATCACGGTCAGCAGCGGAATGAGCGTCGCCTTCAGCGCATAGCGGAAATAGATGTCACGCCTGGGCATGCCGTAGGCGAAGTTGGTGCGCACGAAATCCTCGCTCAGCACCTCGACCATCAGGTTGCGGGTCGTGCGCGCAATCAGTGGCAGCAGCGCGAGAGTGAGCGTCGCAAGCGGCAGCACGACATGGGCGAGCGCATCGCGGAAGGCGAGCGTATCGCCGGCCAACAGCGTGTCGACCAGATAGAGGCCCGTCACGTAGGGGAACGGATGATCGAGCAGCACCGTGCTGGTCATGCGGCCCTGCAGCGGTAGCCAGCGCAGATAGCCATAGAACAGCATCTGCAGCATCATGCCGAGCATGAAGGAAGGCAGCGCCACGCCCATTACCGACAGCGTGCGCACCACATGATCAATCGGCTTGTTGGCCTTGACCGCCGACAGCACGCCGATCGGGATGCCGATCACGATGATCATGATCATGGCGAGCGTCGTCAGCTCGACGGTTGCCATCAGCTTCTGGCCAATGTCCTGCAGCACCGGCTGGCTGGTCAGGAAGCTCTTGCCGAAATTGCCCTGGAAGATCTCGCCGAGGAAACGCAGGTATTGCTGCCACAGCGGCAGGTCGAGGCCGAGCGCATGGCGGACGGCGGCGATCTGGTCCTCGGTCGGACGGCGCCCGATGATCATCGCCTCGGGCGAGCCGGGCAGGATGTGCGTCAGGAAGAACGTCACGGTGAGTACGCCAAGGAGCGTGCCCACCAGAAGGATCAGGCGTTGAATGACGTAGCGCGTCATAGCCTTCCATACCTCGAGAGCGGAGCGGCCGGGGCCGCTCCGCCTGCGATCACGCTACTCTTTCTTCTTCAGGAAGCGGAAGAAGACCGTCTCGTAGGCGGGATCGGTCGTCACACCTTCGAGATTGGCCCGGTGCGGGATGACGCGGAGAGTGTCGGCGATGTCGACGAAAGCGCCGTCATCGATCGCCTTCTGATAGGCCTTGCCCCACGCCTCGGAGCTCTTGGCCTTGTCGACGGCTTCCATCTTGGTTCCCTCGTCGATCCACGCATCGACCTCGGGGTCCGAGTAATAGGAGAAGTTGAAGGAGACCTTCTCCTGCGTTTTCAGCGTTGCCGCAGGCGTGATCGTGGCGTAGTCGGGCCAGTTGCGGTAGGGGTAGACGTTGGCGGATGTCTCAAGCTTCTTCTGTTTGTCCCACATCACACCCCAGTCGCCTTGCACGATCTCGACCTCGAGGCCGGCTTTCTTGGCGTTGGCCTGGAACAGGAGCGCCACGTTCTTCAGCACGTCGACGCCACCGTAGGCGACCCAGGTGATCTTGCGCTGCTCGGGCGGCACGCCGGATTCCTCGATCAACTGCTTGGCCTTCTCGATGTCGAAGCGCGGGATGTTGAGCTCCTTGGCGCCCGGCATGGCCATCGGCGTTCCGCTCTTGGGCACGGAGGCGAGACCCGCATAGATCTGGGACGTGATCGTGTCGTAGTCGATCAGGTGCTGGATCGCCTTGCGGATCTTGAGATTATCGGTCGGCGGTTTCTTGGTGTTGATCGGACCCTGCAGATACTGCCAGGAATCGACGACCGCGACTTTCAGCGCCGGGTCTTTCTTCAACGTCTCGACCATGTCGAAGGGAATGGTCGCAAAACCCAGATCGGCCTCACCCGAACGCAGCATCTGCAGCTGTGTCGAAACCTCGCTCACGATGCGGACAATGATGCGATCGGCCTCGCCACCGGTCCAGCCGCCCCAGTAGTCCTTGTTGCGCTCGAGCACGATCTGCTGGTTGGGCGCCCACTGCACGAGCTTGTAGGGACCGGTGCCGTCGGCCAGGCCCTTCTGGATGGCTTCGGAGCCCTTGGCGATGAGTGAGGGTGAGGTCAGCATGCAGGCGTAGGAGCCAGACGAGATCAGATCGATCGGGAGTGCCTCCTTCGTCGTGATCGTCAGCGTCCAATCGTCGGCCGCCTCGACCGTCGCGCCGCCCCAGAGATAGTGCGCGCCGCCACCGGTCTTGATGTAGTGCGAGAGAACCGTTGCGATCGTCTTGGCGTTCATTTCCTCGCCGCTGTGGTATTTTACGCCCTGGCGGATCTTGTAGGTCCACTTCAGTCCGTCCGCGCTCACGCTCCACTCGGTCGCCAGCGCCGGCTCGAGCTTGCCCGCCGCGGTGTTGTAGCGCAGCAGGCCGTCATAGATGTTGTTCATGACGTAGGATTCGTGACCGTAGGTCAGCGCCGTGTCCCAGTCCTTCACGTCGATGCCGTCGATGACAGTGATAGTCGACGCATCGGCCAGCGCCTGCGGCACCGGCAGCGCAAGTGCGCTCCATGCCCCGATCAGTGCGGCAGCCGTCCACCTCGAAACTCGAAACATCCTTGGCTCCTTCCTCCCGCAGCGGCCGCGTTCGCGTGCCGCCTCGCCTCGATGAGGCGATTGTTGCGTATCGGCAATCCGTTCAGGTCCGCCGTGGGACGAAGGGAGCTATGCCCGCGGCGAATTGCGTCCAGGATCACCAGTCGCTACCGTATGACAACACCACCCCACTTACCAGTGGCTAGAGTTTGCAGGCAGCGGCTGCTTTCGTGCAGGGGATCATCGCTCACATGCCCAGCCAGACACCGTTGTCCCCTCAGTCGGCATGGCTGCGTCCGCTGCTCGAGCCGCGCTCGATCGCGATCGTGGGGGCCTCGGACCGCGTGGGCTCGATCGGCCGCACGACACTGGCGCAAACGCTGGCGGGAAGCCGCAACGTGCCGATCTATCCGGTCAACCCGAGGCAGCAGGAGCTGCTCGGCAAGACCTGCTATCCCTCGCTCGCCGAGTTGCCGGAGCCCGCCGATCTGGTGATCTTCGCGGTCGCCAATGCAATGATCGAGGAGCAGGTCGAGCTGGCGATACGCACGGGCTGCAAGGCAGGTGTGATTTTTGCGAGCTGCTATCTGGAGGGTGATCGCGAGCCGCTGCTGACCGAGCGCGTCCGGGCGCGCATGAAGGCCGCACGCTTTCCGCTCTGCGGCGCCAATTGCATGGGCTTCTTCAATCCGGGACGCGGCGTCAACGCCTCCTGGTACGAGCCCGGCAAGCTCGAGGCCGGCCCGATCGGCCTCATCTCCCATTCGGGCACGCTCTTCATTACGCTCTCCGCCAACGATGCCCGCTACACCTACAGCCTGATCGTCTCGCCGGGACAGGAGCTGGTCGTCACCGCCGCCGACTACATGCACTACATGCTCGATGCCGGGCAGACGCGGGTGATGGCCCTGATCCTGGAGACCGTGCGCGACCCCACCGGCTTCGTCTCGGCGCTCGAGAAGGCGCAGGCGATGGACGTGCCGGTCGTCGCGATCAAGGTCGGCCGCACCGAGACGAGCGCCCGCCTCGCCAAGAGCCATTCGGGCGCGATCACCGGCAATGATGCGGCCTACGAGGCGCTGTTCGAGCGGCACGGCGTGATGCGTGCCCAGAACGTCGACGAGCTGATGGCCGCCGCCGCCGTCCTCGCCATGCCCAAGCGCGCCAAGCAGGGTGGCGTCGCTGCCGTGCTCGATTCAGGGGGCGCGCGCGGCCTCTTCCTCGATCTCGCGAGCGACATCGGCGTGCCGATCGCCCAGATCGGCAAGGCGACCGAGCAGAAGCTGAAGGATACGCTCGAGTACGGCCTCGAGCCGGTCAATCCGGTCGATGCCTGGGGCACCGGCAACGACTTCGAGCGGCGCTTCCGCGATTGCCTGCAGGCCGTGACCGACGATCCCGATGCCGGCTTCGGCATCTTCCTCTCCGACGTCACCAACGACACCGATGCGCTGTGCGGAGCGATCGCCCAGGTCACGCTCGACGTGGCCGCACGAACCGAGAAGCCGGTGATCATGGCCTCGCACTGGGGCCAGATGCATGGCCGGCGCTATCCGATCGAGTTGACCCGAAAGGGATCGCCCTTTCTCGACGGCACCCAGAACGTGCTGCTCGCGGTCAAGCACGCCTTCGCCTATCGCGATTTCCGCGCGCTGCCGAAACTCGCCGTGCCGGCAGGTCCCGGTGCGGAGGTGATCGCACGCTGGCGCAAGCGGCTCAGCGGCGGCCGCGAGCTGGTGGAGGCCGAAGGGCTCGCCTTGCTCGCCGACTTCGGCATCGCGGTGCCAGCCACGGCGACCGTCGGCTCGGATGCCGAGCTCACCAAGGCGTTGACGACGATCGCTGGACCCGTCGCCTTGAAGACGGCGATGCCCGGCATCCACCACAAGAGCGATGTGGACGGCGTCCGGCTCAACTTGAAGTCGCGCGAGGAGGCCCTCGTCGCCTATCGCGATCTCGCCGATCGGCTCGGACCGCAGGTGCTGGTCGCCGAGATGGCCAAGCCCGGCGTCGAGCTGGCGCTCGGGCTCGTCCACGACGAGCAGTTCGGTCCGGTGATGATCGTCGGGGCGGGCGGCACCATGATCGAGGTCTTGAAGGATCGCCGCGTCGCGCTTCCGCCGATCGACGCGGTGCGCGCCGCAAAGCTCGTCGACCGCCTGAAGTTGAGACCCCTGCTGGGCGAGCACAGGAAGCGCCCTGCGGCCGATCTCGCCAAGCTCGCCGACACCATTGCCCGCTTCTCGGTGCTGGCGGCGAGCCTGGGCGACCTGATCGCGGAGCTGGACGTGAACCCGCTGATCGCCGGCCCCGGCGGCGCCGTCGCCGTCGATGCGCTGGTGCTGCCGAAGCAGCGCAGCTGAAAGAGGAAGAGACCAGATGGAAGCCTTCGACACACCCGAGGATCGCCGCTTCCGCCTGGAAGCGAGGGAGTTCTTCCGCGCCAATCTGCCCGAAGCCATCCGCCGCGCCATGCTGACCGGGCTCGGCATCGACCGCAAAACCCACGATGAGTGGAACAGTGTCGTCCATGCGCGCGGCTGGGCGGCACCCAACTGGCCCAAGGAGCACGGCGGCACCGGCTGGGACCTGAAGCAGCA
>JANNSW010000626.1:0-5339 GCA_031403055.1 Hyphomicrobiaceae bacterium
CGACGCTGAACACCCCGAGCGGGGGATAAATTTTTTTCCGCCCGCTTCGCCAAGGACTGCATCCGATTGCCTGAAACCGGTACTTCGAGGCACCTCGCCTGAATTGTCGACGCCCCATCACTGCCCGCGTGCCGGATTGGGCGGCATGATGAGCAACCCGCTCGGCGGAACTTGCGCGCATGCTTGATCCTAGCCCCGGATTGTGCGCTCTTCGCGGCCACGCTTCGGCAAAACTGCGGCAGGTGGGGTTGGATCCGTGCCATCGGGTGGCCGCTCAGCCGGCAAGCGCGGAAGCGAGCTTTGCGCGGGTCGCCTCGTGGGTAAGGTCGAGATGGAGCGGCGTGACCGACACATAGCCGCGGTAGATCGCCCAGAGATCGGAGCCCTCGGGGGGATTGGAGCGCCGCCGCTCGAACCCGAACCAATAATAGGGATTGCCGCGCGTATCCATGCGATCGACGATCGTCAGCAGGTTCTGGTCGCGCTTGCCTTGGCAGGTGACGAGGGTGCCCGCGACCTCCTCGGGCTCGCGATCGGGGAAGTTGACGTTGACGAGCACGTCCTTTGGCCACCCCGCCGCCAGCAGCCGGCGGACCAGATCGGCGCCGAGTTGCATCGGCGTCTCCCACTTCACCCGGTCCGAGGTCTCGTGCAACCGGGTGGCGAGGCTCATGGCGATCGCGGGGATGCCGAGCAACGTGCCCTCGATCGCGCCCGCGATGGTGCCCGAGTAGGTGACGTCGTCGGCGACATTGACGCCGCGGTTGACGCCAGAGAGGATCAGATCGGGCGGTTGGCTCGCGAGGATATGCTTCACGCCCATGATCACGCAATCAGTTGGCGTACCCTTGACCGCATAGGACCGTTTCCCGAGCTCCCGGCAGCGCAGCGGCTCGTGCAGGGTCAGCGAGTGCGCCGCGCCCGACTGGTCGGTGTCGGGAGCAACCGTCCAGACATCGTCGGAGAGCTCGGAGGCAATCTGCTGCAGCGCGTGCAGTCCCGCCGCCTCGATGCCGTCGTCGTTGGTGAGGAGAATACGCATGAAAGACAATTGTCCTTTTCAACTACGACTGGCGAGGCCGAGCAGCCCTCGTGCCTCGGCTGCCGTCGCCACCTCGCCGCCGAGTGCGCGGATCAGCCCCGCCGCCTTCTCGACCAGCGCGGCATTGCTCGGGGCGAGCCTGCCCTTTGCCAGGTAGAGATTGTCCTCGAGGCCAACCCGCACGTGCCCGCCGAGCAGCACCGCCTGAGCGACCATCGGAAACTGGCCCGGTCCGACGCCAAAGGCAAACCAGGTGGCGCCAGTCGGCAGCAGGCGTTGCATGTAGATCATGGCGTCCGTCGTCGCGGGCTGGGCCCAGGCGACGCCGAGGCAGATCTGGAAGAGCCCCGGCGACTTCAGCTGGCCCTTCGCCTGCATCGCCCGCGCCAGCACGATATGGCCCGCTTCGAACACCTCGAGCTCTGGCACCACGCCCGCCCCCTCGATCGCGATTGCCATCTCGGCGATGTGGTCAGGCGTGTTGACGAAGACGAAATTCCCCATGTTGAGCGAGCCCATGTCGAGGCTGCAGATCTCGGGGCGCAACTGCAGCACATGAACGATCCGGCGCGCTGGCGCGGAGATGCTCGAGCCTGGCGCGCCGCGTGAGGGATCGTCGCGGTCGGGAATGAAGCGGGCGCCGGCTCCGGTCGTCAGGTTGATGATCACGTCGCCCCCACTCGCGCGAATGCGGGCGACCGTCTCCTCATAGAGGCGCGGCGACATGCTGGGGGCGCCGGTCGCGGGATCGCGCACGTGGATATGGACGATGGCCGCACCGGCATTGGCCGCATCGATCGCCGAGCGTGCGATCTGCTCGGGGCTGACCGGCACGGCCTGGCTCTTGCCCACCGTGTCGCCGCCACCCGTCAGCGCGCAGCAGATCATCGTCTTGCTCGCCATCTTGCCTGTCCGCCCTGGTTGCCCTGGCGTGCGGCCGGTCCTATGCAGGACCAGCGCCGCCCACAACAGAAGGAGCCTGAATGTGGCGAAGGTCAAGATTGCCGATGGCGTGATCGCGCCGAACCTCACGCCGTTCAACGCCGACCTGTCGCTCGCGACCGACCTCTATGTGGGCAACGCCAAGCGCCTGTTGCAGGACGGCTGCGTCGCGCTCGCGCCTTTCGGCACGACGGGAGAAGCGCTCTCGGTCGGCATCGAGGAGCGGCTGCGGGCGATCGAAGCCCTGGTCGAGGCCGGCATCGATCCCAAACGTCTGGTGCCCGGCACCGGCCTCACCAATCTCCCCGACACGGTGCTGCTGACGCGCCGCGCCATGGAGCTCGGCTGCGCGGGGGCGATGACGCTGCCGCCGTTCTATTTCAAGAACGTCGCCGACGACGGGCTGTTTGCCTATTTCGCCAAGCTGATCGAGATGGTCGGGCGCGACGACCTGAGCCTCTACCTCTACCATATCCCCCAGGTTGCGGGCGTCGGTTTGCCCATTGCGCTCGTCCGCCGCCTGTTCGAGGCCTTCCCCAAGCAGGTGGTCGGCATCAAGGATTCCTCCGGCGATTGGGCCAACACCAAGTCCCTGTTCGAGATCGAGGGGTTGACCGTCTATCCGGGCGCCGAGCTGCCGCTGATCGAAGCACTCGACCTGGGCGGGCCGGGCTGCATCTCGGCCACCGCCAACCTCAACGCCGGTGCAATCGCCGAGGTGATCCGGCTTTTTCGGGCGGGCCAGCGGGAGGCGGCGGTCAGGAAGCACGAGCAGGTAAAAAAGTTCCGCCTCGTCGTGCAGGACTACGCGCCGATCCCCGCCCAGAAACGCCTGCTGGCGCTGTCGAGCGGCGACCAGCGCTGGGCGAATGTGCGTCCGCCGCTGCTGTCCATGAGCGAGGAAAAGGGCCGGGAATTGGCGGTCCGGCTGGAGCGGGATCTGGGGTTCAAGGCGCACGGCTGAGCCGGTTGGCGCGGTGCCTCTGCCGAATGGATCTAACCCTTGTCCCGCAGCAACCGCCCCTTCTCCCGGTCCCAGTCGCGCTTCTTGTCGACCTCGCGCTTGTCGTGGAGTTTTCGGCCCTTGGCGATGGCGAGCTTCACCTTGGCGCGGCCCTTCGCGTTGAAATAGAGCTCGAGGGGCACCATCGTCATGCCCTCGCGCTCGATGGCGATCATCAGCTTCGCCATCTCCTTCTTGTGCAGGAGGTGCTTTCGCGGGCGTTTGGGCTCGTGGTTGAAGCGGTTGGCCTGGGTGTATTCCGGGATGTTGGAATTGATCAGCCAGATCTCGCCGCCTTCGGAGGACGCGTAGGATTCCGCGATCATCGCCTTACCGTTGCGCAGCGATTTGACTTCCGACCCCTGTAGCGCGATGCCCGCCTCGAACACCTCGGCGATCTCGTAGTTGTGGCGTGCTTTCCGGTTGTCGGCGACGACCTTGCGGCCGTCGTCGGTTTTCTTCGCCATCGGATAAGCGCCTCAGCTAAGCAAAGTAGGCTCGATCGATCATCATCCGGCAATCCCACCACCCGTCATCCCGGCCGAGTGCCGGCCACTCGGGGAGGATCCCGGATTGATGCCGTCGTGCCGGAGGCGCGCTTTCAGCACGAACGCGTCGCCCGGGATGACGGGTGTGGTGTGGTTTCGCGCCTCGGCTAGTTCAACAGCCCGGCGTGGCGCAGCGCCGCGTCTACGGTCCTTTTCGTCGCCTCGCTGGTCGGGGCGAGCGGCAACCGGCACTCGGCCTCGCACAGGCCGAGGCGCGCGGCGGCGTACTTGACCGGCCCCGGATTGGTCTCGACGAACAGCGCGTCATGCAGCGGCATCAGCTGGTCCTGCAGTTTCAGCGCTGTCGCATAATCGCCCTTCAGCGTGGCCTCCTGGAATTGGCTGCAGAGCCTGGGCGCGACGTTGGAGGTGACCGAGATCGCGCCTTGCCCGCCATGGGCATTGAAGCCGAGCGCGGTCGCATCCTCGCCCGAGAGCTGGATAAACTTTTCCCCCAGCGCCTGGCGCTGGCGCGAGGTCCGCGTCATGTTGGACGTCGCATCCTTGATCCCGACGATGTTCTTGATCTTGACGAGCCGGGCGAGCGTCTCGACCGAGATATCGGTCACGGTGCGCCCGGGCACATTGTAGATGATCAGCGGGATGTCGACGGCCTCCGCGATCGCCTTGAAATGGAGGTACATCCCCTCTTGCGTGGGGCGGTTGTAGTAGGGGCAGACGACGAGGATCGCGTCGGCTTTCACCTTCTTGGCGTGCCGCGCGAGATCGATTGCTTCCGCGGTCGAGTTCGAGCCGGCACCCGCAATCACCGGCACGCGCTTGGCGGCGATCTCGATGCAGAGATCGACCACGCGCTTGTGCTCGTCATGGTTCAACGTCGGGCTCTCGCCCGTCGTCCCGACCGGAACGAGCCCGTGCGTGCCCTCCTTGATCTGCCAATCGACGAACTTCGCGTACGCGGTCTCGTCGACCTTGCCATCCTTGAAGGGCGTGATCAGCGCCGTGTTCGAGCCCTTGAACATGGGAATAGATCCTCGGTTTCCTGCCCTCGGGCGACCATAAGCGCTTCGGGGGGCGGCCTGCAAGGATCGCTTGCAGCAAATGGAAATGGCGCCGCCCCTGGAGGCGTGTCGGGGCGGCGCCACCCTTGGCAACCACAAGCCGGGTGGGGAAGCGAGGATGCGGTGGGAGCGCCCCGGGTGGGGGAAGGGCGCTGGCCGCAATGATCCCGCTGTGATCGGCATGTCGGCTGCTGCCGGGAGTTCAGGCGTGGTTGACGCCCAGGCCCGCAACCAAGCCTTGCTGCCGTGCCCGGCAGGCCAAGGTTCGGCTCGGGCCGTGATTGTGCATGAGTTTGTCCTTTCCTCGAGAGCGTCGCATGCTCGGCTGCGATCTCAGGGGAGTATGGGGGCAATAGCTGAATACACGGTTAAGTAGAATTGTATCGTTAGATACCCGCAAAACGTGTATCGAGGGTGCCGTCGAACCGCGAGCTGCACTCGCGCTCCGGTCCCAGCGGCAAAAATCGCCGTGCTGGTAAGCCTGTGTGCTCGACAGACTTGACTTGCCATAGTCCGGACGACATACGGGAGCCGTTCTCGGGAGGGCGTGCTTCGGTGGCGGGTCTGAGCAGCAACCCAGCGGCAATGAGGCAAGGCGGATGGGTCGACGCAGGACGGGGCCGGACAGTGGCAGGCCCGGCATCAATGGCAGCAGCTCCGCGAACGGCGCCGAAATCGCCGTTGTCCACACCAACGGGTCGGCTAGCAGGAGTTGCGAGATCGCAGTCCCACAAGGCGGCCGCCCCAGCGACAGCGAGCCGTTCATGGGCGAGCGCCAACTG